>CANDJX010000085.1 GCA_947385185.1 uncultured Clostridia bacterium | reverse complement strand
AAAGTCTTTCCATGCCGAAACCGAATTTCATTCTGAACGCGTCTTTGAAAATCGTGCTTACAATCAGTACCGCGAGATTGCCTATTGCGATAACGATATACGGAAGCGCGCCGTACGGAGCCGCGAACCCGAACACCGCCGCCGCAAGGATCTGAAGCGCCGCACCGCCGCGGACGCAATCCCCCGCCTTTACTTTAAGACCGCGCTTTGCGATCGGGAACATACCGCACTGTACCGCCGCCGCAAAGAGCACCGAAGGAAGAAGCACCGCCGGCGTAAGCAGGTGCGCCGTAAACAGCATATTCATGCTTGCCGCGCCGAACGCGACCGTAAGAAGCCCGATAAGGAAATAAGCAATGAAGAACGCGCCGAGCGACAACGCAAGCGTTATGATAACGCCGACCGCGCCTTTAAGCGTATTTTCGATTCCGAACGCTTTTCTTCTCGATCCGACGACAAGCGTCCCGACAAGCAGAACGAGGATAAGCGCCGAAAGAACGTAAACCGCGGCGCCGTGCATTCCGAAGCCCGCGCCGAGATACGTCGCGGAAGCGGATTCGGCTCCGGATCTCATACCGTTTAAGTCCGCGCCTCCGAAATATCTTGCGAGTTTGTCCATAGCCGACGCGTACTGCGCGGTGACGCTCTCGCTTACGTTTTCGGTATTATCGTCCGACGACCCCGCGGTATAACCGCCCGCCGTCGTCATGAAGTTGAGCGCGGGAACGCGCCACGTTTCATTTGCGTAGTCGTAGAAAATATCGAAGTCGGAGGACATACTTCCGTCCATAAGCGCCGTAACCGACGAATCGGTGCGCACGCTCGCGCCCGACGCGAGATAACCGGACATAATGCCCGAATCGCCTTCGGACGACTGAACGAGAGTAAGCGCGCCGCCCGCCGTAATCGCGTCGAAATTGAACGCCGCTTTCACGCGCGAAAAGACTCTGTCAAACCCTTCGAACTGATTTTTGAACGCATATGCGCCGACCGAACTTTCGTATCTGCCTTCGGTGATGACGAACACAAGGTCGTTTACCGGAGTAACGTTCTCGCTTATAAGCGTTTCGATCGTACCGATCATTGCCGCAACCGCCGACGCCGACGAAGCGCCGACCGAGCCGGGCGCCGAATCGTAATGAGTCATAAACAGCGCCGCGTCGTTGCCGCTGCCCGGAATTACGACTATAAAGTTCTTGACCTGACGCGACGCGATAATGTTCGATTCCTTTGCATCCTCGTCGCGCGTCATGTCCGCTACGGTATCGAGATCGATCGTATAATCGAGCGCCTCGAAATCCTGGACGGTATACGTCGGACCTGCGGCAAGCGTAGCCGTGATTTTCTGATCCTCGCCGTCGTCTTTGTCTACGGTATTGTCCGATTTGACGGCATCGACACGCGTAAGTCCGTCGATGTCCGCAAGCCAGCCGTCGATCTTCGTAACCGCGGACGAAATCGTATTTTTCGTATAAGTATTACGCTCTGCCGAAGCAAGAGTCACGGCGTTCGCATGAGCGGCGTTTACGTCTACGGAAGTAGAAACCGACGCGCCGGCGAAATAGTATGTCACAAAAGAGAATATCAACAGAAGTACGAGCGCAAGCCCGAGTGCGGAATAATATATCGCTCCGAACTTTTTAGGCATACGCGGCGATGTCTGTACAATGTTTTGCTCTTCGTTCATTTATAAGTTTCCTCGCTTTATATTTCGAAATATTTGTCGCTATCCGTATTATTCTATCATACCGATACGGTTTTTTCAAACTGTTTTAAGGTACTTTTTTATTTTTATATAAAATTTTTACGGTTCTGCGCCGCAATTTCTTCCGCAACCTCATTGACGCGTTCGGCAAGACGGCGCGGAGCAGATACGCGCACACGCGTTCCGAACGACAATATCTTACGCACAAGGTCGTCTCCGTCCCCCACTATGGCGCGGCAAACGAGCTTGTTCGAGCGCCTTACCGACTCCGCGCCCAGCCATTCTTCTATTCCCGCCAGCGCGGACTCGTCGAACTCGAGCTCGATATTTATACGGTCGCCGAGACTTACGGACAAAGCGGACCTTACGTCGGCGTCGGGTCGTCGGGCGAAAATTTCTTCGGTGAATTCTATCCCTTTCATTCTCGCAAGCCTGAACAACCTGAAATCGTTATGTATATGACACCTTCCGTAAACGTACCATACGCCTTCTTTGAGCGCGAGGGTGTACGGATCGATCTTACGTCTCGAGGATCTGCCGTTCTTATCGGTATAGTTTACCATAAGCGCGCGATTGTCCGAAATCGCGGTCTGAACGGCGTCCAGTCGGGATTGGAGAGAGCCTGCGCATCCGTTCCAGGCGTCCGAATCGATGACGAGCGGCGGCGACTGACACACGGGCGCGCCGTTTTCGAGCGCGGTAAGTTTATCGTATACGCGTTCGGTCACACCGTCCTTGAAAGTCCCGCCGAATGCGGTCAGACACATTTTCAAGCGCCCGAGTTCGTCCGGCGTAAACAGAAGATACGGCATTTTATAGCTGTCGGATATAAAATATCCGCCGTGCTTCCCCGCGATCGCGTCTATCGGAACGCCGCCCGCGATAAGCTCGTCCACATACCTTTGCACGGTACGCGGCGAGACCTCGAAGTGCGCGGCAAGTTCGTCGCGGCGCACGCGGCGATTGCTTATAAGCATGATAAGAATACCGTAAAGAACCGAAATGTTCATAATATACAAATTATACCAAAATCGGCGACTGCGGTCAAGCGGTCAGAGCAACGAGTAAATTTTTCCGAAAAACCGCACTCTGCGCACGTACTCCACGGTTTCGGGAAACGGCTCGGCTCCCTGTTTCCATTTCAGTACGTTCGAATATCCCGCATTGTACGACATAAGCGCGTCGGTTTCGTCGCCGGTCAGGTCGAGCAGATAGCGCAAGTACGCCGAGCCGAGGAGGATCTCGCTCCTCGCGCTTCCGTCCGACGGTATTCCGACGCTCTCGGAGATCCATTTGCGCGTGCTCGGCATGAGCTGCATAAGCCCTTCCGCACCCGCTCCGCTCACCGCAGACTCGTCGTAACCGCTCTCGGTCATGATGACCGCTCTTATAAGGTTTTCGTCCAGCCCGAACTTTTCGCTCGCTTCCTTTATCTCCGCCGCATAGGAAAGCGGGAAAAAACTCGCTGCAACGAAATATAATGCCGTTATCGCTGCGATAACGGCAAAAAGTACGATACTGTGTTTTATTTTAACATCGCCTTGCATTTTGTCATAAGCTCCCTTGCCTGCAGATATAACGCTTCGGCGTCGCCGTCGTTTTCGACGGTCACGTCCGCCAGACGTTTGCGTTCGTCGCCGCTCATCTGCGCCGCCGCGACCGAGTCGAACATCTCGCCGGTCATGCCGTCGCGCTTCTCCGCCCGAGCACGTCTGAGTTCGCCGCTCGCTTCGACGTTCACCGTAACGTCGGCAATACAGCCTAAGTCGCATTCGAACAAGAGCGGCACTTCCGCGACGACGATCTCCGCGTCCGCGGCGGCTATGCGTCTGACAAGCTCTTTGCCCACCGCGGGGTGGACTATGGCTTCGAGCGCCTTAAGCCTCGCCGGATCGGAAAACACCTCTCGTTTAAGCTCGGCTCTGTCAAGTGCGCCGCATTTCACGGCGTTCGGAAACTCGCGTTTGATCGCCGAATTGACGTCGCTGCCTTCCGTCTGAAGTTCGCGCGTTATCCCGTCTGCGTCGATAGTATATGCTCCGAGCTCGCCGAGCATACGCGTAAACGTCGATTTTCCGCTCGCAATCCCGCCCGTGACCGCGACGGTGACGCGCGGAGGAGTGCAACCGCAATATTTCTGGCGATATATGCCGAACCGCTCGCACAAAGCCTTGGAGCGCAATCCGCCGCCTTTCTTTTTGAAATCGCACGGCATAAACCCGACGCCGTATTCTTCCGACAGCACGCGCATGGTTTCGTTCAGAAACGCGGCGTCTTTCAGCGGGCTTGCAGTAAGCGTGGTCGAAAAATAATCGTAACCGCCTGCCGCCGCCGTCCGCGCCGCCGCGCGAAGTCTGTCGGAAAGACAGAACGCGCACTTTTCGCCGTGTTCTTTCCCGCCTTTATACAAACCGACCGCGCGGTCGTACGCCGCACGTTCGTACGGCTCGGCTATTATACCGACTTTAATTCCAAGCGCGTTGACGAGCTTTTCGATCTCGCCCAACCGTTTTTCGTATTCGGCTTCGGGATAAATATTCGGATTGTAATAATACAGCGTAACGTCGAAATGCGCCGTTACCGACTCGACGGCGGTCGCAAGACAGGGCGCGCAACAGGTATGGAGCAGCAGTCGGGGGCGACCGGTCAGACTTCCGACGAGTTTTTCGTATTCGTTGTTATAATCTATCCTGTTCAACGGCGTCAAATCCCCCGTTCGAGCCTTGCGGTAATATCGGCAAGCCTGAGCGCTTCGAGCATTTCGTCTATATCGCCGTTCATAAAATCGACGATATTATAAAGCGACAGACCTATGCGGTGATCGGTCACCCGCCCTTGCGGAAAGTTATACGTTCTGATACGCTCGCTCCGATCCCCCGTCCCGACCTGACTGCGCCGTTTGTCCGAATATTCCTTTTCCGCAATCGAACTGTAATGATCGTATACGCGCGCTTTGAGCACTTTCATGGCTTTATCGCGGTTTTTCATCTGACTGCGCTCGTCCTCGCAGCATACGACTATGCCCGTCGGGATATGCGTCATACGCACGGCGGAGTCCGTCTTGTTTATGTGCTGACCGCCCGCGCCGCCGCTTCTGTAAGTGTCTATCCGCACGTCTTTATCGAGAATTTCGACGTTTACGTCCTCGGCTTCGGGCAGAACGGCAACGGTCACGGTGGAAGTGTGAATGCGTCCCTGCGTTTCGGTTTCGGGCACGCGCTGAACGCGATGAACGCCGGACTCGAATTTGAGCCGTCCGTAGACTTCCGACCCCGAAAGCATGAACACGGCTTCTTTCACGCCGCCGAGTTCGGTCATATTCATGCTCATGTCCTCGACTTTCAGTCCCGCGCGGTCTGCGTACATCTTATACATACGCATAAGATCGGCGCCGAACAGCGCCGCTTCTTCACCGCCCGCGCCGCCGCGGATCTCTATTATGACGTTCTTGTCGTCGTTCGGATCTTTGGGGAGCAACAGTATTTTCAGTTCTTCCTCAATCCGCGAGATGTCCTTACGCTTTTCGCCTATTTCTTCCTCGGCAAGCTCTTTCATGTCCGGGTCGGAAAGCAATTCTTCGGCTTCGGCAAGCTCGCGTTCGGCTTTGGAAAGTTCGTCGTACTTTTCCGCGACGGGGGTAAGCGACGTATGTTCTTTGCAAAGTTTGCTCCATGCAGCCGTATCCGCAATCACCTCGGGATCGGCTATTTTTTCACTCAACGCGTTGTACCGCGATATTATGGATTCGAGCTTTTCTTTGTTCATTTTTTTATCGCCGTGACGCAACGGTCGCTTCCGCTCAAGTCGCGTATCACCTTCACGTCTTTATAGCCTACGAGCAGTCCGACTACGTCCTCCGCCTGATCGTGCCCGATCTCGAGCACAAGCGCGCCGCCGTCCGTCAAATGTTCCTCGGCTTCTTTCGCTATTCTTTTATAAAACGCGAGCCCGTCCGCGCCGCCGTCCAGACTTATGCGCGGCTGGCACGTCACTTCTTTCTGCAAACCGTCTATTTCCCCGCTTCTTATATACGGCGGATTGGAAACGATAATATCGAATTTGCCGTCAATATTATCAAAGCAGTCGCTTTCGACCGTGTCAACCGAGTCGGGCAGATTGCTTCGCGCGACTTCG
This sequence comes from uncultured Clostridia bacterium, assembly GCA_947385185.1. Taxonomy (GTDB): domain Bacteria; phylum Bacillota; class Clostridia; order Christensenellales; family Pumilibacteraceae; genus Protoclostridium. Next base: position 977 of record CANDJX010000085.1, on the reverse strand, counting down.
AGCGCTGGAGCGGAAACGTCCGACGCCGTAATTTTCGCGGTCGTACGCCCGGCAAGAGCGCGCGCTATGCACCCGCTTCCCGTCATAAGATCGAGCGCGGTCTTATACCCGTTCTTTTCTATAAGTTTTATCGCTTCGAGCGCGACCGTTTCGGTTTCCATGCGCGGCAGATGCACTCTTTCGTCCACCTTGATTTCATAACCGAGGAAATCGCTCTTGCCCGTAATATAATCGAGCGGCAGTCCGCTTATACGTTTCTTTACGCATTCTCTGAGCTTCGTCGCCTGTGCTTTGTCGAGCTTATTCACGCGCGCGAGTCCGGTACGGCTTACGCCGAGAACGTCGCAAAGCAACCAGTCGGGTTCGGACGGGTCGTCTATGCCCGCTTCGGCGTACTTCTTTTCGATGTACCGCCGCGCCGAAACCATAGTCATTTCATAAAAATCCACGGTGGGGATCGACTGATCCGCGTCCATTTCGAGCACCGTTTCGAAAGCCTCGATCGCGGCTTCCGCCATTCCGTCGTCGGGAAGTTTGGTCGTAAGCGCCTGAAGCGCGAATCCCGGAGCCTTGAATATCATAAAGAACGCGTTATCCGGCGCTTTGGCGACAAGACGCAAAAACTCGTAACTCACGCCCGCGATCACGGGCAGGCAGAGCAGTCCTATGCCCATGCAAATCACGTTATAAAGAATTTTTCCCGCCGTTTCGCCGCACAGAGCCTGCATATACATCGATGTAAGCCCGAAAAGCGACAGCACCCAGGTCACGAGCGTGACTATAAGCACGCTTATGAGCACGGTATAAAACATGAACGTAGTGCCGCAACGCGCGTGCCTGGTCGAGCAGCTCTGGACGTTTTCGACCGTCAGTTCGAGATTATGTTCATAGCAGTTTATGGTACGGTGCTCCGCGCCGTGATACATATACGTGCGCCTGATGTCCTTCAGTTTGGACGTAAGCCAGAGATAAACAAG
>CANDJX010000084.1 GCA_947385185.1 uncultured Clostridia bacterium | reverse complement strand
CTACACTGACAAGCACACTCTTTCCCTACACGACGCTCTTCCGATCTTCCGTTATATATTTATGGCTCGTTCCGTGAGCGCCGTAACGTCTGATTTTGAGGTTGCGATAATCGTCGTAATCTATACCGTAAAGTTTCGCAACGTCGGGCATGGTGCTGTGGAACGAGGTATCGAACACGGCGACGTGCGGAATATCCGGCATTACTTCGCGGCAGGCGTCTATTCCCATAAGACAAGCCGGCATATGCAACGGAGCAAGTTCGATTATTTCTTTTATCTGTTCGCGCACTGCGTCGGTAATAAGCGTACTGTGCGTAAAATATTCGCCTCCCGCGACTGCGCGGTGACCGACTGCCGAAATCTCGTTCGCGCTTTTTATCACGCCGTATTCGGGGTTTGTCAGGGCGTTAAGAACGAGTCTTATTGCAACCGCATGATTGGGCATATCGAGATCGAGAACAACGTCTTTTGCTCCGCTATGCTTCAAAAACGAATTACCGATACCTATACGATCGGCAACGCCTTTCGCGAGAACAGACTCGTCGTCCATTTCGATAAGTCTGTATTTAAGCGACGAACTTCCGGAATTTATAACAAGAACTTTCATTTTTTATCCCCTTTTATCGATTATTTAATGCGCCGGACTGAAGCGCGGTAACGGCGACGGTAAGCACGATATCTTCTACCGAACAGCCTCTCGAAAGATCGTTGAGCGGCTTGGCGAATCCCTGACATATCGGACCTACGGCAACGAAGCCTCCGAGGCGCTCGGCTATCTTATATCCTATATTGCCCGCATTGATGTCGGGAAAAACGAATACGTTTGCGTTTCCCGCCGTCCGGCTGTCCGGAGCCTTGATGGCGGCGACTGCGGGGACAAGCGCGGCGTCGAACTGGAACTCGCCGTCGAGCTCGAGATCGGGCGCGATTTCGTGAGCGATCCGGACGGATTCGCGTACTTTTGATACCGTATCGGCGAATTTAGCGTCGTTGCCCGAGCCTTTTGTCGAAAAGGACAGCATTGCGACTTTCGGTTCTATACCGGCGATGCTCTTTGCCGTTGCGGCAGACGAAACGGCAATTTCGGCGAGCTGTTCGGACGTAGGACAAATATTGAGCGCGCAATCGGCGAAAACGAACGCGCCGTCCTTGCAATACTTGTTGCCGCTTTCGGGCGCGATCATTACGAAACAGCTTGAAACTATATCGGTGCCGGGCGCGGTTTTGATCACCTGAAGCCCGGGACGAAGCGTATTTGCCGTAGAATGGCAAGCGCCCGATACATAGCCGTCGACGTCGCCCGCTTTAAGCATAAGCGCGCCGAACATCGTCCTGTCCTTTGCCGCCTCCAGAGCCAGCTCGGGAGTCATTCCCTTTGCTTTCCTCGCCTCGTAAAGAATGTTCGCATATACTGCGGTTTTCTCGCTTGTAAGCGGATCGACGACGGTCACGCCGGAAAGATCGACATCCGGAGCCACTTTTTTGCATTCGTCGACATTTCCGACAAGTACCACCTTGGCGATTCCCTCTTTGGAGATCTGCGCTGCCGCCTCGACGACCCGTTTATCTTCGCCTTCGCAAAGAACGACTGTTTTTCCGAGCGCCGCGGCGTTTTTCTTGATTCGGTCAAGCATGCTTGTCATATCGGTAAAAACTCCTTGTTTTTTTGAAAAATTTATGATATAGTTTTATTATAAAACTTTTTTTTCGAAAAGTAAATAAAATATGCAATGGATAGGATAAAATAATGAACATCTGCGCAATAATTTGCGAGCTGAACCCGTTCCACAACGGTCACGAATATATTTTTCGCCGCGCGCGGGAGATCACGTCCGCAGACTACGTAATCGCGCTTATGAGCGGCAACTTCGTGCAGCGCGGCTTTCCGGCGATAACAGACGAATATACCCGCGCAAAATGCGCCGTCGAATGCGGCGCCGACGTAGTGCTCGAGTTACCCGCAGTATATGCGATCGCATCCGCGGACAGATTCGCGTCCGGCGCGATAAACATTCTCGCGTCGCTGCCCGTCACTCACGTCGCAATGGGAACGGAATCGGACGGCGACGACGTTTGCATCGCGGCCGAGATTCAACACAAGCAAAGCGAAAAGTTCATAAACATTCTGAAATGCGGACTCGGATCGGCAAATTACGCAAAATCTCTTACTGCCGCCACCGCGGCGACAGCCGCGTCGGACTACGGAAAAGACGAAGCCGCGTTTGCGTCCATGCTCGCAAAACCGAACAATATTCTTGCCGTAGCTTATAAAAAAGCGTTGCTGGATTCATCCTCGGACGTTAAGTTCACGCCGATAAAACGCATAGGCGACGAAACGTCGGAAAACTCCTACGGAAGATACGCGTCCGCAAGCGAGATCAGAAGCAATATAAACCATAAAGAAATCGAGCGGACTATGCCGAAACGGACGTACGACATACTTATGTCCGAACTGTCCGCACACCCCGTCGATCTCAACGCTTATTCTGCGATTATGCTTCATTCGCTTCGCGGCTCGGAAGTCTGCAACATAGAAAATACGCCTGATTGCGCCGAAGGTTTCGGATACAAAATCAAAGAGCTTGCGCATAAATGTGCAAGCTACGATGAATTGTTGTCAAAACTTCCGACGTCGCGGTTCACCCGCGGCAGAATTATGCGCATATGCGCCGAAACGTTGCTCGGTATAACCAAAGAAATGCAGAATTCAGGCTATCATCATACAAGATTGCTCGCAATCAAGCGCGACGCGCTCGAGCTGCTCGGCGCTTTTCCGAAATCGGTAATAACAAACAAGAAATCGGAATCCGCCGTTCCAGACGACATGAAGGATATTTTCCGCATAGATAAAAAAGCGTCGGAAGTTTTTTCGATCATTACGAAAGCGCCTGATTCGTTTTACAGAAAGCTGCCGATATTCTGATCAGGCAAGCTCGGCAAGACAACGTATAAGCGCTTCGGATTTCTCCCACCCGAGGCATGCGTCCGTTACCGATTTGCCGTATTCGCAACCGTCCACGCTCTGATTTCCGTCCGCGATATAGCTCTCTATAAGCAGACCTTTTACAATCGAATTGAAATCGCGGTATTTCATGTTTCCGAATATTTCTTTTGCAATCCTTACCTGCTCGTAAGGATTTTTTCCGCTATTCGAATGATTGGTATCTATTATGATCGCCGGGTTGGCAAGATTCTGATCGAGATACATATCATGAAAACGCATGACGTCCTCATAATGATAATTCGGCATATTGTTGCCGTGCACGTTTACGCTGCCGCGAAGTACGGCGTGAGCATACTTATTCCCGTTCGTTTTGACCTGATAACCTCCGTACTTGAATTCATTCGGGATCTGCGCGGCATAAATGGAATTGAGCGTAACCGAAAAACTGCCGTTCATGGGATTCTTTATGCCGACCGGCACGTCTATACCGCTCGCGACAAGTCGGTGTTGTTGATTCTCCGACGAACGCGCGCCTACGGCTATATAAGAAAGAATATCGAGCATATAATCGAGGTTGTCCGGATAAAGCATTTCGTCGGCGGCGGTCAGACCGCTTTCGCGTATCGCCCGAATGTGCATATGGCGAAGGTGCAAAATGCCGCTTTCGATGTCCGTGCTTTTGGAATGCGGATCGGGAGAATGCATCATTCCCTTGTACCCTTCGCCCTTCGTACGCGGCTTATTCGTGTATATACGCGGCATAAGCATGAACTTGTCCTTGACCTCGTCCGCAAGTTTCGCAAGACGCACAACGTAATCTATGACCGCGTCCTCGTTATCCGCCGAGCACGGTCCGATTATGATAACTTTGCGGTCGTCTCTGCCGTCGATGATCGCTTTGAGTTCTTCGTCGCGCTTTGCTTTGATGCCGACGAGATCTTCCGTCATGGGGATTCTTTTCGCAGCGTCTTCCGCGCTTATTACTTTTTTGATTTTTTCAAACATGATTCTTCTCCGATATATATAATTTGCAGATCATTTTTTATCGTATAGTCCGATGACGTCGCCGACGACGGCGTCGGATACGAGACCGTTGATTTTTTTACCGTTTTTCACTGCGGCGCGAACTTTCTCGGATGAAATATCGCACAATTCCGAGCGCAAAAGCACAAAATCGACGCGCCTGTCCATGGAAACGTATACCCGTTCAAGTTCCTTTTCATACTCGTAATCGCAATCGTTGCGATAGCCGCGCACTACATTGAAGCAACCGAGTTCGCGCAAAAAATCAGTCAACATTCCCTCGAAACACCGAACGTCGACGTTCGGCAGATCCGCAAGAGATTTCCGCGCGATTTCGGAACGCACTTCGGGCGGAATCATATCGTCCTTATACGTTTCCGCCGCTACCGCTACTGTGACCGAGTCGAAACGCTCCGACGCCTTTTCCACAAGATGTCTGTGTCCGAGCGTGAACGGATTGAAAGATCCGGGAAATACGCAATGTTTTTCTTTCATTTTTTCAACCTCAAAAACGTTACCGCCGTGCCGCGGTACTCGCGTCTGTCCGCTTCATAAAGAGATTTATCGTAATCGAAATTATTGTCTATCGAATGTTCGATGACGATAACTCCGCCGTCCGCAAGCAACTGCTTGTCCTCGATTTCATGCAAAATTTTTGCCTCCGCTCCGAGCGCATACGGAGGATCGAGAAATATCAGATCGAACGTCGTACCCACGAGTTTTCTGACAGCCACCTGCCAGTCGGTATTATACACCTTTCCCGCCGCTTTGCAAAGCGAAATATTGCTCTTTACGATTTTGACCGCGTCGGGATTTTTGTCCACGAATACGGCTTCGGAAGCGCCGCGGCTCAACGCTTCGAGTCCGAGCGCGCCCGTTCCGGCAAAAAGGTCGAGAACTCTGCCGTATACTTCTCCCGAATTTGCAAGAATATTGAAAACGCTTTCCTTAACCTTGTCCGACGTCGGACGAGTGCGCTCTCCTTCGAGCGAAAAAAGACGTTTGCCTCTGAATTTGCCCGATATTATTCTCACGTTATCCTCAAAATCCTCGTCGGCGTAACGATCGTATCCAAAGGAACGTCGTACGCGTCGTGCTCGAATATATCGCACTGCTGTTCGTCGAATGCGATACCGATCGAGCGCGACGTATGCGTAGCCAGAAATCTGTCGTAATATCCTCCGCCGAAACCTATTCTGAACAATGTTTCGTCAAACGCGATCAACGGAACGATCGTAACGTCGCAGTCGATATTATCCGTTTCGCCGCTTACGAGAGAACGCAAAAACATATTTGCGCCGTCCACTTCGGGCACGTATATCTTCGCAAACTCGGACGCGCGGGCAATGATTCCGACGGTAGAAACCTCGCTCGGCAAAGATTCGTAACAAAACACTTTTTTCGCCGTTCCGATTATGCGCAAAAGTCTGACCTCGATCGCTTTTTCTTTTCTTTCCCGGTCGCGGATATGCTTGCGAATCTCTTTATAGATTTTACGTAATTCGGCTTTGTCTGTAATCTCCATAGTATTTATCCATTCTTTTCGTATCGAACCCCGTAATCACTTCGTAAGCGATCGTGCCGTAGCTTTCGGCGAGTTCGTCTATCGTAATTATATCTCCGAGAATTTCCGCGGTATCGAATACGGAAACGTCATGCGGCACGGAAACGACGGTCGCGTCCATGCAAACGGCAAGCACCTTGCACCGCACGCCGTTTATCGCAACGTATCGCGGCGACGTAAGACGACGGTACCCGTCGGCGTAACCGATGCCGAGCGTCGCAACGTCGGTATCGGCGGCAAGGACTTCGGAGCCGTACCCCACTCCTTCTCCGGCTTTGACTCGTCTGACCGCAAGAACGGGCGCGGTGACTTTTACGACGCTTGCAAAGCCCGTCGCTCCGCCGTACAACGCGATTCCGCATCTGAAGCAGTCGAGCGCGCAATCCGCATTCCCGACGGCGCCGCTTGCCGCTATGTGCTTTTCCGCGTCGATTCCTTTTGTAACGGAAAGGAATTCGGAAAGCTGTCTTTCGACGCAGACGCGCGAAGGCGAACGGAGATGTGAAAATACGGAAACCAGTCTGCCGCGCGTCGCCGCATACGCGGCAACCTCGGCGACGTCCCGCGGCATCGCGCCGTATCTGTTCATACCGGTATTGACCTTCAGAGCAAAACGCGGACGGGATTTTCGCGAAAGTTTGTCTATCTCCTCTACGCTCGAAACAGAATATATCAGATTGTCAAACGATAAACAGTAATTCGACGGTCCGAGAATCAGTATATCTTTGGTTATACCGGCGTTTGCCAGTTCTTCCGCTTCTCTTATCGTAGCGACGGCAAAGCCGTGCGCAAAGTCGGAAAGCGATTTTGCGACGCGCACGCTGCCGAGACCGTAAGCGTTTGCTTTGACGACGGCGATAAGCCGTCCTTTGGCTGAGATTTTTCGCGCGTTAAAAGCTATTGCCGATAAATCGATAAATTCCGAAGGCATACAAATTATATATGCCGCGACCGTAAACAATGTCAATACTTCAGATAACTGTCGAAAGCGTTTTCTATATGATTGACTTCGCCCGTATCGAGATATACTTCGATAACGTCGAACCTGACAGCCGCGCCGAAATACATATTCCGCTTGATGTATTGGCTTGCGACCATACAGATCTTTCGCTGTTTGGATAACGTTACCGATTCGGACGGCAGACCGAAGCCGCTGCCCCTGCGAGCTTTGACTTCGACGAATACCAGATACTCGTCTTTGCTCGCGATAAGATCGATCTCGCCGAGCTCTGTGCGAAAATTTTTGCAAAGTATGACGTATCCGCGTTTTTTGAGATATTCCTCGGCAATGCGTTCGCCGCTGTCGCCCGTAAACTTGTTAAAACGTTTGCTCATTTATAAAACGCCCGATAAACGTACGCCTGTGAATATCGCACGGACCGTACTTTTTCAATGCTTCGATATGCGCCGCCGTTCCGTATCCTTTATGCTTTTCGAATCCGTATTCCGGATATTTTACGGCATAC
>CANDJX010000083.1 GCA_947385185.1 uncultured Clostridia bacterium | reverse complement strand
CTGAGCTGAAAGGGAAAAAGGGAATTCGGATTGCCTCCGGCATCCTGGCCTTTTCCATCATCTTGTCCACTGTGTTCCTCAAACAGCATTCTTGCTTTGACGTGGCTACCGGCCTTGGGCTGGGCGCCGTCATGTATATGCTGGTATACAGAAGAGATGCAGTATTCGCGGAAAATGGGGAAGTTGCTCCGATGCAAATAATATACTGTTGAACTGGAGATTGATCCTGTTGCCTCGCAGACTTGCCGATTACGTCATTGTCCACGAATTATGCCACATAAAGCATATGAACCACTCCCGCGATTTCTGGGAGCTTGTAAAATCATACATACCGAACTATGCGGAACAAAAGGAAGAACTGAAGAAATACTCGTTTTTAATGGAGTATCTCAGATAACGGCGTAAAAGAGAAGTACATACAACTATTCGCAAAAGTCAGCTTTTGCGAATAGTTGTATGGGAGAAACCGCAATTTCTTTGACAAACGCCGAAATTATTGTTATAATGCATTTGTTATGGACAACTACTTTCAGACACGCGACGAAATCAATCTGACCAAGATCGACGCATTATTATCGGAATTGCCGGAGTATGTCGGGCAGTTTATTATAGGCATATCGTCGAGAACGTCTGTTTTGACCCGATTGAACTATGTGCGCGACGTTAAAGTTTTTTTGAATTATTTATCGAAATATAAGTTCGGCAAGCCGACGGAAGCGATTACTCTGTCTGACATAGAACATCTTACGCCTTATGACATCGAGAGATATATAGAACATCTGTCTATGTACAGAACCGATAACGTGAAGCATTCGTGCGGCGACAAAGCGAAAGAACGAAAACTCGCGGCGCTCAGGTCGTTTTATAAATATCTGTTCAAAAAAGAGCTCATAGCTTCGAACGTTACTCTTAAAGTCGATATGCCTAAGATTCACGATAAACCCATTATACGGCTTGAGTCTGACGAAGTCGGAAGATTGATAAATATCGCGTCGAACGGCAATTCCCTGTCTTCCCGCCAACGCGCTTCAAACGAAATAACGCGCGTGCGCGACATAGCGATACTGTATACGTTTCTCGGCACGGGCATTCGCGTCAGCGAGCTCGTCGGACTCAACAAATCGGACATCGACTTTGAAAACGAATCGTTTACGGTTACGCGCAAAGGCGGAAATAAAAGCATACTGTATTTGCCGGATGAAACTTCGGATGCGATAAAGAATTATCTTGAATGGTTAGACGATCAGATGTCGGATAACACGGAGTTCGGCAGAAAACTTGCGCTTGCCGATCCGGATATTCTTTTTTATTCGTTGCAAGCCAAACGCATAAGCGTCCGCGCCGTGGAGAAATTGGTAAAAAAGTACGCCGGATATGCAGCGCCGCTTAAAAAGATTACGCCTCATAAATTGAGAAGCACGTACGCGACGAATTTATACAGAGCTACGGAGGATATTTATGTGGTCGCCGACGTGCTCGGGCATACCGACGTAAATACCACGAAACGGCATTACGCGCAGATGAGCGAAGAAAATCGCCGCAAAGCCGCGAAAATAACAAAAATTAACGAAACATCTTGCTCCGAAGATAATAATTAGAACATTTATTTGAAAATCGTGTGATTCCGTTGACCGGATAACGATATTCTGATATAATATTCGCGTGGGAGCGACAAAATGAACGAAACACAATTAAAACCCGGAAGCACTTCGATGCGTGTATACGATTATATCGTATCGTACGGCGAGAAACACGGATTTCCTCCGTCTGTACGCGAAATAGCGTCCACGATAAAACTTAAATCGACGTCCACCGTATTTTATCACATATCGAAACTGGAGAACGCAGGTTTACTTAAGCGCGATCCGTATAAAAACCGAGCGATAGAAATTGCGGGACGGACGGATCCCAAGTCGCTTGTGTCAATGCCGATCGTAGGCAAAGTCGCCGCCGGCTCGCCCATTCTCGCCGTTGAAAATATTATCGATACCGTCGCTCTTCCCGCAGATCTTTTCGGCTCATCTTCCCCGTTTTTGCTTAAAGTTCAGGGCGACAGTATGATAAATGCGGGAATACTGGATGAAGATCTTGTGGTCGTGAATAAACAAGAAACGGCAGATAACGGCGAAATAGTTGTGGCAATGGTTGAAGACGAAGCTACCGTAAAAAGGTTTTATCGCGAACGGGATCGGATTAGATTACAACCCGAAAACGACCGCTACGAACCTATTATCGTCCACGGCGAGGTTTCCATAATCGGAAAAGTCATAGGACTGATAAGGTCAAAGTTTTGAAACAAGACCGCATTACCGCATACAGATACAAAATCGGAATTTTGAATAAAGCTAAACCGCAAACAAAAATGCGCCTCCGTATTAAAGAGGCGCATTTGATTTTAATTCATTTTATCCGGCATTTACTCGTCGTCATAAGAATCTTCATACAATGCCGTTTCCGTATCGTATCTTCCGAAAACGCAATCGTCTTCGTCTGCCAATCTCGCCGCGATTTCTTCGAAATCCTCTGCGTCTTTCCATTCGCCTGCAAGTTTATGCGCAAGTTCGTCGGAAATATCGTCATCAAGTACAACGCGTCTGGATTCATCGTATACCGAGCGCGGAACCGGTTTTTCACGGATAAAGTCATCGATGTCGATTCTGAGAAACTCGTTACAACGCGCGACCAATAGTTTTATCAGATTATTTTCGTAAAAACTGAAATACTTCCCGTCCGGACCGAAAATAATATGGTCTATGACTTCGTTTCCCGAGTTTGCCAACTCTATCATAATACCGCAAGTCGTAGATAAATCCGTTGCCGACGGCATAAGGTTTCCGCCGGGATGATTATGTAACAGTACGACCCTCGACGCGCCTTTCGCGCGCACGGCAGACGATAATTTGGCAGTATCGAGCAATGTGCTCGAAGCGTTTCCGGAACCTATGCAGACCGATGTAATCAGTTTATCGTGAATGTCCAACAATACGGCGTATACTTCTTCATAGCGTTTGTTTTCGAAAATGGAACGATAATAATTGATGATTCGGTGAGCGCTGTTGAGTTTTATTCTTTGCTTTGAAAAATTACGCGAGTATACTCCGACGACGGGAATCGCCTGTTTGATCATCATCGCCGCGTTTTCCGTCATATCTTTTACCGCAAGTAAATCTTCGAAAGATGCATCGAAAACGTTTTCGAACGAACCGAATTCTTCGATAAGACGATGCGCGAGATTATTCGTATCTTTTCTCGGAACGGCGTTGAATAAAAATAATTCGAGCGCTTCATGCGGAGCAAAAGTCCTCAGATCGGGATCGTTCAAAAAGCGTTTCTTCATGCGCTGTCTGTGACCTTCGTGCGGATTATGCTTTTTGTCTTTATCGCCGCCTTCCGTATTATTGCCTTTCGATTTATTGGTTTTTGACGCTTTCTTTTTCGCTTTGTCGATATAGCTGTCCCACAAACTCATTTTCTGACTTGTCCCCTGCCGAGAATTTGATATTTATAACTTGTCAGCTGTTCGAGCCCCATCGGACCGCGAGCGTGTAATTTCTGCGTGGATATACCGATCTCGGCGCCGAAGCCGTACTCGAATCCGTCCGTAAAGCACGTAGAAGCATTTACGTAAACAGCCGCGCTGTCGATTTCGCGAAGGAATTTTTCGGCGAGCGCGTTATCCGAAGTAATTATCGCATCGCTGTGATGAGTACCGTACTTATTTATGTGCGCGATCGCTTCGTCTATTCCGTCAACGACTTTGCAGGATATTTCGTAACCGAGATATTCTTTGCCGTAATCTTCGTCCGATGCGGGCGCCGCATCCGGGAATATCGCGCACGTTTCACTGCAACCGTGTATTTTTACGTTATTTTCCGCCAACGCGCCGAGGAGCTTCGGAAGCGCGTCGTTTGCAATATCGCGGTCGATCAGCATGCTTTCAAGCGCGTTGCAAACGCTCGGACGACGAAGTTTTCCGTTCAGAAGTATTGTTTTCGCCATATCCGTATCGGCGGTTTTTTCGACGTACAGATGGCAATTGCCCGCACCCGTTTCTATAACGGGAACGGATGAATTTTTCTTGACGGTACGGATCAGCGCCGCAGATCCTCTCGGAATAAGGACGTCTATATATTCGTCGCAATGCATAAAAGCCGCCGCGCCCTCTCTGGTTGTGTCGGAAATAAGCTGTATGAATTCGGGATTGTATCCTTCGGCTTTCAGCGCCGCTTTGACCGCGTCCACTATCGCGGAATTCGTCGTATACGCGTCCTTGCTGCCGCGCAGAACTACCGCGTTGCCGGTTTTAAGGCAAAGCGCGATGACGTCGCAGGTAACGTTCGGACGCGCTTCGTAAATTATACCGATAACTCCTAACGGAACGGCAACTTTCATTATTTGCAATCCCGCGTGATTGATCCAGCTCCCGATATTTTTTCCTATCGGATCGTCCAGTTCGATCAGCTTTTCGATCCCGTCGCAAATATCTTTTATTCTGCCGTTGTTTAATCTGAGTCGGTCCTTAAGGTGTTCCGGCAGATCTTTTCCTCTTTCGAGATCCTTTGCATTTGCGTCGAGAATGTCTGCGCTGTGCGCAAAAATCGCGCGGGAAATGATTCCGAGCATTTTATTTTTGTCGTCGGTCGACAGCAATGCCGGATACGCAACATTTTCTTTTGCAAGTCTGCAGGTTTCTTCTACCGTCATTTTTGTTTACTCCTCGTCGTATTCGGCGTTGTGATACACGTTCTGAACGTCGTCGTTATCCTCGAAAGCATCAAGCATTTTGAGTAACTTATCTCTGTCCTCGGCTTCGAGTCTGATCGTATTCTGCGGTATGCGGTCGAGTTCCGCCGACGCGTATTCGATACCTGCCGCGGCAATCGCGTCGCGCACCGTGGCGAATTTATCGACGGAAGTCGTTATTTCGTAATATCCGTCCGACACGTCGAAATCGTCCGCGCCCGCGTCTAACGCAAGCATCATCATTTCGTCGTCGTCCATACCCGCTTTCTTTTCGATTTCTATAACGCCGCACGTTTCAAACATGTACGAAACGCAACCGGTCGTGCCCAGACTTCCTCCCGATCGGTCGAAAATATGACGGACTTCTCCGCCCGTTCTGTTTTTATTATCGGTCAGAGCTTCGACTATAATAGCGACGCCGTTGGTGCCGTATCCTTCGTATACGATGCTTTCGTAATTTATGTTGCCGAGTTCGCCGCTCGCCTTTTGAATGCTTCTCGTAATATTGTCCTTAGGCATATTATTTGCCTTGGCTTTGTCTATTACGGCACGGAGCGCGGCGTTTGAATTCGGATCCGCTCCGCCGGCTTTTACGGCAACGGCAATCTCGCGGCCTATCTTGGTGAAAATTTTTCCTCTTGCGGCATCGGCTTTTCCTTTTGCCTGTTGAATATTATGCCATTTTGAATGTCCCGACATTGTTTTTACCTCATTGACTTTATTTTTTATATTTCAGATTATACATCATAATCGCGCCGCTGACTGCGGCGTTAAGCGACTCTATATCGCCTTCCATCGGAATTCCGACGGTCATATCGCACAATCGGCGGACTTCCGTTCCGACGCCGTTCGACTCGCTGCCTATGACCACGCATATTTTACTCCCGACAGGCTTATTCGACAGGAATAAATCGTCGCCGCTCATATCGGCGCATATTACGGTATATCCCGATTTCTTCAATCCGATTATTTCCGCTTCCGAACCTGTCACGATATTTACCTTTACTATTGCAGACATCGTGCTTCTGACTACTTTTCCGGAATACGGATCGGCGCAGGAACTTAAAATTATATCGTTATATCCGGCGGCGCAAGCCGTGCGTATCAACGTACCTAAATTGCCCGGATCGCGTATGCCGTCCAGATAAAGCACCGAATCGCAGGAAATCTGTTTCGATTGCGGTATATCGACTACGGCGAGAACGCCCTGAGACGCTTCCGTTTCCGAAATAGTTTCGAATATGCGCTCGGCTACGACAACTTCGTTTTCAAACAATCCCGCCTTGTCCTCTCTGACGAGTATAAGACTAATCAGCTCCGGAGAATGCGACAAAATGTCGCGAACGCTCCGAAGCCCTTCTACGATAAATTTTTTCGATGATTCCCGAAACTTTTTATCGACAAGTTTTTTTACAAACTTTACGGTCTGATTTTCTTTTGACGAAATTATCATACTATGTCAGATATAATACAATATTAAAAACAGAAGCCTCGAGGTGCTTCCGTTTTAATTTCGTTTATTGTGCGGCTTTCGCTTTTTCGGCGAGTTTGGCGAAAGTAGCGGCATCGGTTACCGCAATATCCGCAAGCACCTTTCTGTTCAGGTCTATTCCCGAAACTTTAAGACCGTGCATAAACTTGCTGTACGACATACCGTTCATGCGAGCGGCGGCGTTGATACGGGCGATCCAGAGCTTGCGGAAATCTCTTTTCTTGCGACGGCGACCGACGAACGCATACATCTGCGATTTCATTACCGCTTCGCGAGCGATTCTGTAAGAACGGGATTTAGAGCCGAAATAGCCCTTGGAAAGTCTCATTATCTTTCTGCGCTTTTTTAATGCGTTTACACTTCTCTTAATTCTCATTTCGATTACCTCCTACCCTGAAGCATAACTTTAACCGTCTTGGATTCTTCCGCCGAAGCAAGGTAAGTTCCCTGGCGAAGTCTCATTTTTCTCTTACTGTCTTTCTTGGTCAGAATGTGGTTCTTATTCTGATAATTGCGTTTTACTTTGCCGGATTTGCTGACGCGAAAACGCTTCTTCGCGCCACTGTGGCTTTTCATTTTAGGCATGATGTATGTCCTCCGTAACTTATTTTTTTGGTGCCAATATCATCAATATGTTGCGTCCCTCGGCAAGAGGCGATTTCTCTATAACGCACACATCTTCGATCAAATTATAAAAATTCTGCATCACTTCGATGCCCAGTTTCGCATAGATCGGAAGAGCGTCGTGTAGGGAAAGAGTGTGCTTGTCAGTGTA
>CANDJX010000082.1 GCA_947385185.1 uncultured Clostridia bacterium | reverse complement strand
CTACACTGACAAGCACACTCTTTCCCTACACGACGCTCTTCCGATCTACCGGCGCGAAATCGGTTTCTTCCGTCGCGTTGCAATATATGATCTTTCTTCCGCTCATTACGTTGGAATCGAGGTATACCGGATAGACCGGATCGGGGATAAGCACCGTATTATCCGCGTCGAAAAGATCGACTATATTGCCGCAATCGCTTTTCGCTCCGTCCGAAACGTGCACTTCGTGAGCGGATACTTTTACGCCGAAGCGCGAATAATATCTCGAAATCGCGTCGCGTAAAAAGTCGTAGCCCTGAGAATCGGGGCTGTAGCCGCGGAAGGTTTCCGCTCTTCCCATTTCTTCGACTGCTTTCAGTCCCGCTTTAACTACGCACGGAGCGAGCGGGCGGGTCACGTCGCCTATGCCGAGACGAATGATGTCCGCGCCCGGATTCGCCGCAGAGTACTTTTTTACGCGGTTGGCGATTTCGACGAACAGATAACTGTTCTGTATCTTATCGTAATTGGAATTTATTTTCATGATAACGACCTCTTATTTCTTGTTTTTGGATTCCTTATTCTTAAGCGATGCCGCAACGAACGCTTTGAATATAGGCTGAGGACGGTGCGGGCGCGACTTGAATTCGGGATGATACTGAACGCCGATATAGAACGGATGACCGGGGACTTCGACGGACTCGACAAGATCGTTCTGCGGATTTCTGCCGCCGAGCACGAGCCCGAGCTGCCTGAATCTGTCGCGATATGCGTTGTTGAACTCAAAACGGTGGCGGTGGCGCTCGTATACAACGCCCGCGCCGTCATAACATTTCGAAAGCAACGTGCCCGGCGCAATTTCGCACTCGTAAGCGCCGAGACGCATTGTGCCGCCCGTATTCTCCAGCCCCATTTGTCCTTCCATGAAATCGATGACTTTGTCTGGCGAAGAATGGTCGAATTCGCGGCTGTTAGCCTGCGTAAGTCCCGCGACGTTGCGCGCGAACTCGATTACGGCGATCTGCATTCCGAGACATATTCCGAAATACGGAACGCCGCTTTCGCGCGCATATCTCGCGCCGAGGATCATTCCTTCTATGCCGCGGTCACCGAACCCGCCGGGCACGAGAATGCCGTCGGCGTTGCTCAGACGGTTTTTATAGTTATCCTCCGTAAGTTTTTCGCTGTCCACCCAGTCGATGTTGATCTTCGCGCCGTTATGAATGCCGGCGTGCGTAAGCGCTTCTATAATCGAAAGATAGGTATCGTACATATGCGTGTATTTGCCGCAGATCGCGATAGTGACTTCTTTGCTCCTCGCGTGAGCTTTGTCGAGCATACTCTGCCAGTCCGTCAGATCGGGCGGATTATCGGGCAAGCCGAGCAGTCTCGTGACGACCTCGCATATCCGGCTTTCCTCGAGCATCATGGGCGCTTCGTAAAGCAGTCCGACGTTGCGGTTTTCTATCACGCAGTCGGGGTAAACGTTGCACGTCAATGCGATCTTCTTTTTTATGTTGTCGTCCAGTCTGTCGTCGCAGCGGCAAACCACGAGGTCGGGCTGAATGCCGAGCGACTGCAGTTCTTTGACCGAATGCTGAGTCGGCTTCGATTTGACTTCCCCGCTCGACTTTATGAGCGGAACGAGCGTCACGTGAATGTACAGACAGTTTTCCCTTCCCACCTCGTTTCCTACCTGACGGATAGCCTCGAGGAAAGGCAGGCTCTCTATGTCGCCGATCGTGCCGCCGATTTCGGTGATGACCACGTCCGCGCCGTCCGTTTTCGCGACCGAATATACGAAACGTTTGATCTCGTTCGTAATATGCGGAATGACCTGAACGGTTTCTCCGTTATACATTCCGCTACGCTCGTTATTGAGTACGTTCCAGTATACCTTGCCCGTTGTGAGGTTGGAAAACTTATTGAGGTTCTCGTCGATAAATCTTTCGTAATGTCCGAGATCGAGGTCGGTTTCCGCGCCGTCGTCGGTGACGAAAACTTCGCCGTGCTGATAAGGACTCATCGTGCCCGGATCGATATTGATGTAGGGGTCGAGCTTCTGTGACGCGACTTTAAGCCCCTTTGCTTTCAAAAGCATTCCGAGCGATGCGGCGGTAATACCTTTCCCGAGTCCGGAAACGACGCCGCCCGTCACGAAAATATATTTCGTCATAATCTCACAACTCCTTTGTAAACTTCCACGGCGTCGCCGGTCAGATATACAGTTTCTCCCGTATACTGTACGTTGAGTTCGCCGCCCTTGACTTTGACCGTTACGGTATCTCCGGGCTTGAATTTACCGAGCCGCGTAAGAGCGACCACCGCCGCGCACGTTCCCGTGCCGCAAGCGTAAGTTTCGCCCGTGCCGCGTTCCCACACGCGTACTTTTGCGGTGGTTTCGTCGAGGACCTGAACGAATTCGACGTTTACTCTGTCCGGGAACAAAGCGTCGTTTTCGATCTCCGCGCCTATCCCGCCGACGTCCGTATTGTCCACGTCGTCGACTACGATGACGCAATGCGGGTTGCCCATGGATACGCACGTTATCGTGCGTTCTTCTCCGGCAAGCGTCACTTTCTTTCCTATCACTTCGCCTGTAAGTCTGACCGGGATCTTAGCCGCGTCGAACTTAGGTTCGCCCATATCGACGCGCGCCGAAGTGACCGAATTGTTCCTTACGTAAAGATTGAGTTTCTTTATGCCGCTCTTTGTTTCGATCGTTATATTCTTATCACTGACGCGACCGTTGTCGTACAGGTATTTTCCCACACACCTTATGGCGTTGCCGCACATCATGCCTTCGCTTCCGTCCGAATTGAACATGAGCATTTTCGCATCGGCTACGTCGGACGGGCATATGAATATCACTCCGTCGCCGCCCACTCCGAAATGACGGTCGGACAAATTAACCGCGATGGATTCCATATTCGAAATGCTGTGCGCCGAACAATCGATATAGATATAATCGTTTCCCGAGCCCTGCATTTTAACGAACGTAATCTTCTGTTTTTCGCTACGCATACGGTTGATGTCCACAAGCTCGATATTGCCTTGCGAATACTTCGAGCGGAGCGAATCGGCGAGCGCGTTCGCGGTGTCGAGCGACGTCAGTCCGGGGATCGCGAGCGTGACCGCCAGGCGACGGAGTTTTACGTCGTCCTCGGACGGTATGCGCCCTCGGGACGAAGTGCATATAAGCAAATTGACCTTACCCGAACTGAGAGTATCGAAAGTGGTTTCTTCTCCGCCGTCGCTGATTTTCTTGACGACCGTCACTTCCATACCCGCGCGGCGGAGCACGTCCGCCGTTCCAGCCGTAGCGTAAAGTTTATAGCCGAGTTCGCCGTACTTCTTCGCGATGGGCGCGATCTCGGGTTTATCCGCATCGCGGACGGTGATAAGCACGCCTTTACGGCTGCGCTTATCCATATTGTAACCCGCCGCGCACAGTCCTTTGAACAGCGCTTCGTCGAGGCTCTTGCCTATGCCGAGCACCTCGCCGGTGGACTTCATTTCGGGACCGAGATGCGTATCGAGATCGGCGAGTTTTTCGAACGAGAAGATAGGTACCTTTACCGCGACGTACGGACTGCGACGGTAAAGTCCGGTACCGTAGCCGAGCCGACGGAGCTGTTTTCCGAGCATACAATCCGTAGCGAGCTTGATCATCGGTACGCCCGTAACCTTGCTTATATACGGCACGGTACGGCTCGATCTGGGATTAACCTCTATAACGTAGATCTGATTGTTCTTTATAATATACTGAATATTGATAAGACCCTTCGTATTCAGTCCGAGAGCAAGCGCGCGGGTATTCTCTATCAGTTTTTCGGTAATTTCGTCGGTAAGATTCTGTGCGGGATAGATCGCTATGGAGTCGCCGCTGTGCACGCCCGTGCGTTCGACGTGTTCCATTATTCCGGGTATGAGTATATCCTTACCGTCGCATATCGCGTCGACCTCGACCTCCGTTCCCATGACGTATTTGTCGATGAGGATTATATTGTCGGGGTTTTCGGTCAATATGACGCGCATATATTCCTTAATGTCGTCCTCGCCCCATGCGATTATCATGTTCTGACCGCCGAGAACGTAGCTCGGGCGCATGAGCACGGGATAGCCGAGAAGTTCGCCGACTTTAAGCGCGTCTTCGGTATTCGTGACGGTGTGACCGGCAGGACGACGTATATCGAGCTTTTCGAGAAGTTCGTCGAATCGCTCTCTGTCCTCCGCCGCGTCTATCATGTCCGCCGACGTCCCGAGAATACGAACGCCCGAATCGGACAGATGTTTGGTAAGTTTGATCGCCGTCTGTCCGCCGAACGCCACGACGGCGCCGTACGGCTTTTCGGTCGCGATTACGTTATCCACGTCTTCGGGAGTAAGCGGTTCGAAATAAAGTCTGTCCGCAGTATCGAAATCGGTGGAAACCGTTTCGGGATTGTTGTTTACTATCGCGACGTCGCAGCCCGCTTCCTTGAGCGCCCACACGCAATGCACGGACGCATAGTCGAATTCGATGCCCTGTCCTATCCTTATGGGACCGGACCCGAACACTATCACGCGGCGTTTCTTTTTATCCGAATGAGCCGCCATGAATTCCGCAGCTTCGTTCTCGTCGTCGTAAGTGGAATAGAAGTACGGGGTTTCGGCTGCGAACTCGGCGGCGCAGGTATCGACCATTTTATAAACGGCTTTGCGATGCTTCGGCAAAGGTTCGCCGCTGATGTCGGACAGCACTTTGTCGGGATAACCGAGTTTCTTGCCTCTGAGATATTCGTCTGCGGAAAGTTTTCTGCCGCGGATCCCGTTTTCGTAATCTATGAGATTCTGTATTTTGGAAATGAACCACTTATCGATCTTCGTTTCGTCGCATATCTCGTCCACCGTGCGCAATTTGCGTTTAAGCGCTTCGTATATCATGAACAGACGGTAGTCGTTTGCGGGCATGATCGACGACAGCACGCGCTCGTCCGAATAACCGTTATACTTGGCGTTGTCGAGGCTGTACCCTTCGCTTCCGCGCACCGCCTTCATAAGCGCCTGTTCGAACGTCGGCGCGATCGCCATGACTTCGCCGGTGGCTTTCATCTGCGTGCCGAGGGTACGCTTTGCGTAAACGAACTTATCGAACGGCCAGCGCGGGAGCTTGACTACGACGTAGTCTATAGCCGGCTCGAAGCAAGCCTTCGTCTTGCCCGTGACGACGTTGGGGATCTCGTCGAGGTTATAACCGAGCGCGACGAGCGTAGCGACCTTTGCGATGGGATAACCCGTAGCTTTGGAAGCGAGCGCGGACGAACGCGAAACTCTCGGATTGACTTCGATCACGGCGTACTCCATGCTGTCGGGCTTGAGCGCGAACTGACAGTTGCAACCGCCCTCCACGCCGAGCGCGGTGATTATGTCGAGCGCCGCCGTTCTGAGCATTTGATATTCTTTATCCGCAAGCGTGACGCAAGGCGCGACGACTATACTGTCGCCCGTATGCACGCCGACGGGGTCGAAGTTTTCCATCGAGCAGACGGCGATCACGTTGCCCGCATGGTCGCGCATTACCTCGAACTCGATCTCTTTCCAGCCCGAAATACATTTTTCTATGAGCACCTGCGTTATGGGCGAAAGATAAAGTCCGCCCGCCGCGATCTCGCGCAGTTCTTTTTCGTCCGCGGCTATACCGCCGCCCGCGCCGCCGAGCGTGAACGCCGGACGCACGATGACGGGATAGCCGATCTCGTTCGCGAAGTCGACCGCGCTCTGAACGTCATTCACGACGACCGACGGAATGACCGGCTGTCCGATCGACTCCATCGTGTCTTTGAACAGCTGTCTGTCCTCCGCCTTGTCTATAGTTTCCGGATTCATGCCGAGCAAACGGACGTTGTTCGCTTTCAAAAATCCGCTCTTGTCGAGCTGCATGGACAAAGTAAGTCCGGTCTGACCGCCGAGGCTCGGCAGTATGCCGTCCGGTTTTTCGCGCAGTATTATTCTTTCGAGGACGGGAAGCGTAAGCGGTTCGATATAAATCTGATCCGCCATCGCTTTGTCCGTCATTATAGTAGCGGGATTGGAATTGACGAGCACCACTTCGATTTTTTCGTTTTTCAGAGTGTGACACGCCTGCGTGCCGGCGTAATCGAATTCCGCCGCCTGTCCTATCGTGATCGGACCCGAGCCTATTACGAGTACTTTCTTTATGTCTTTATTTTTAGGCATTGCGTCCCTCCTTGTCTATCATTTCCACAAATCTGTCGAACAGAATTCTCGTATCGAGCGGTCCGCCGTGCGCTTCGGGATGGAACTGCACCGTAAAGCACGGACGTCCTACGTAATCTATGCCTTCACAGGTCTTGTCGTTCACGTTTATCATGCGCACCTTTCCGACGGACTCGGGAAGCGAGCTGTTTTTGACCGCGTATCCGTGGTTCTGGCTCGTGATGTATACCCTGCCCGTTTCAAGGTCTTTGACGGGCTGGTTCGCGCCGCGGTGACCGTACTTGAGCTTTACGGTTTTCGCGCCGACGGCAAGCGCCATGAGCTGATGCCCCAGACAAATACCGAACGTGGGAATCTTTTTTTCGTTGAGTTTTCTTATCTGCTCGATTTCGTAGACGGCGTCCGCGGGATCTCCGCCGCCGTTGCTGAGCATTATGCCGCGGGGGTTCATCGCAAGTATTTCTTCCGCGCTCGTGCGGCAGGACACCACGTGCACTTCGCAGCCACGGGAAACGAGCTCGCGCACGATATTGTGCTTCGCGCCGTAATCGATAAGGACGACTTTCCTGCCCTTTCCCGAAACCTCGTGCTCGGAGACGGTAGTCGCGCGCGGCGCGTCCATGACGCGGAACGCCTTTATTTTCGCAAGTTTTTCGTCCAGGCGGGAAAGGCTCGGCGTTATCATACCGTTCATTACGCCGCTTTCTCTTATCGTTTTCGTAAGCCTGCGCGTATCTATGCCTTCGATACCGACTATTTTCTGCGCTTCGAGCCAGTCGGCGAGTTCGGACTCTTTACGGAAATTGCTTCCTTCCCTGCAAAGCTCGCGCACTATGTAGCCGTTGCAATACGCTTTGCGGCTTTCCGAATCGACCGAAATCGCGCCGTAATTGCCTATAAGCGGGAACGTCTGCGTGATAATCTGACCGTAATACGACGGAT
>CANDJX010000081.1 GCA_947385185.1 uncultured Clostridia bacterium | reverse complement strand
AGTGTCCCCGACGCCTTTTTGCTTAGCTTTTTCGGCGCACGAAAAAGCGTAATAAAGTACGAGCTTACAATTCGATATTGTACATCCCCCGTGTGGGGTTTACACTATAAAATAAAAAACCACTCTCGGGGTTTTATCATAAACAAAAGGGAAGGACCCTTCTATTTAAGAGCCCTTCCTTTATCTTATTGAATTTTTAACGATGTCTTATAAAGTGTTGCGCATATCTGCCGGCATACACAAACCGTTATTCCGAAAAGTTTTCCTTCCGAATCGCAATTTTACGATTTCCTGACCGTCATTATTTTCTACCCTTTTTTCCTTTCGGTCGGATTATACGATCCTTCGGAAATTTTCTTTCCCTTTTGCGGCTATCGTCCGTCTCCTTGTTTCCGCTCGCTCTTTCTTCGGCTTCCGTTACTCGCTTCGGGTCGCATTCGATTTCACTCCTGATTCCCGTTTTTGCGGTTTCCGTTCGATTTCACTCCCGTGACCGCTGTCCGTAATTTCCGCTTTCCGTCCGTGCGGCTTCCGCCCGGAGCAGGGGATTTACAAAACGCCGTACAACAACCGATTCCTTTGAGGTTCAACCGTTTTTCCACGCCGGCATCCGTACGCGATGCTTAAGACGTCTGAGTCTGGATCCGCGGTTTCCGCTTTTACTCGTCCTCGCCATTTCCCATTATTACTCAAATCGACTCCTCCGTCGTTTTGCTTTCCGTGTCCGTCGACCTCTCTGTCCGTTGAGATTAACAGAGGTAAAATTTCATCGCCGATCATTTCTTGCAAAACAACTCGGGTCAGCCGTATCGGAAAATAACGTTGATGCGTATTTTCGGTAACGCCCTTATGTCCTCGTTTGTTGTAAGACTATTGTAGCATAATTTTTATAAAAGTCAATACTTTTTATAAAAGTCAGTAAAATTTGCAATATAGACAGTTCGATATTGTAATTTTTCGATCAGAACGGCTTGACGTTATAATTTTCCAAAAAACGGTTGATTCTCGGGAAATCCGCCGGAGTAATTATGTTTATGGCTTTTTCGCCGAGTTCGCCGTTTTCGGTAATTATGGCGGCGATCAGATGCTTTTGTTTCTCGAACGCTTCGAAAACGTCGACGACGGTCGTTTCCCGCGGAAGGAGCAGATACCGCGCCATATCTTCTTCGCGTATCAGATCCCCGCACATCGTTTCGGACAGATACTTGTTTACGTTCTCGCCGCCGTTAAGCCGTTTGGCGATCTCGCCGTACAGTCTGTACGAGTAGATAACGCCGGTCATTTTGCCGTGGTCGTAAACTATGATCGTCTTTTGCTCGTATTCGGCGAACGCGTCGATTGCGGTGCTCAGCGGACGGTCGGCGAATACTGACGCTATTCTTTTGATTTTGATCGCGTCCATTATTCCCGGCGGTCGGCAGATATGCCGTTCTATAAATTCGATATGATCGACTACCGCGTCGCACGGCACTGCGATCACGTGCTGAAAGCCGTCCGAATTGTGCACTATCGCATTGCGGAGCTTGCCGTAATCGATAAGTTCGTTTTCGTACCGCCTGACGGTAATATTGAGTTCGGTGCACCGTTTGACCAGGTCGGTAAAATTCTGCGTAGGTCGGGCGTTATAGAGCATTTTCAGATGACTTTCGATCCTGTTATAACTGCCGAGGAACCTTGCCGCATTGTCGTTTCCCATGTCGTTCCCTCCTTTGAAGTATATTATAGCATACTTGAGTGCCTTTCGGCAAGGAATTACCGCAAGTATGTCTTTAACTCTTGCTTTCGCCGCCCGAATATGTTACAATACTCCGGTATGACGGAAGCAAAAGCGTTGCAACTCAATCCGCTCACGTTGGCGTTTGTCGGCGACGGAGTATACGGACTGTACGTCCGCACTTATGCGGTCGAACACATGGACGTAAAAGCGAGCAAAATGAATTCGTATTGCCGCGATTTCGTCAAGGCTACGGCGCAGGCGAAAGCGTACAGGGCGATAGAGGGCGAGCTTACCGAAACCGAACTTTCGGTCGCGCACAGAGCGCGCAATTCGCATCCGTACAACAAAGCGAAAAACGCGTCGGGCGCGGATTATATGTACGCGACGGCGCTCGAGGCGGTCATAGGGTATCTGTACGTCAGCGGGCAGAAAGAACGGCTCGGTTATATTCAGAAAAGAGCGATGGAGGAAAGCGTATGAGCAAAGCGGACGAAATATTGATTTCGAACTTAAAGGATATACTGGATAACGGTTATTCGGACGAAAACCTCGACGTGCGCCCGCATTGGGCGGACGGGACTCCCGCGCATACGATCAAGAAATTCTGTATCGTCAACAGGTATAACCTGCAGGAAGAATTTCCGATCATTACGGTAAGAAAGACTTTTATAAAATCGGCGATCGACGAACTGCTCTGGATATGGCAGAAGAAGTCGAACAATATACGCGATCTTAAGTCGCATATATGGGACAGCTGGGCGGACGAAAACGGATCGATCGGAAAGGCGTACGGCTATCAGCTCGGGGTTAAGCATAAGTATGCCGAGGGCGAGTTCGATCAGGTGGACCGCGTCGTTTACGACTTAAAGCACAACCCGCAGTCGCGGCGGATTATGACGAATATTTATAATCATCACGACTTAAGCGAAATGAATCTTTATCCGTGCGCGTATTCGATGACGTTCAACGTCAGCGGGAGAACGCTCAACGGTATACTCAATCAGCGGTCGCAGGATATGCTCACGGCGAACAACTGGAACGTCGTTCAGTACAGCGTACTTATGCATATGCTTGCGCAGGTTTCCGGACTCGAGGTCGGAGAACTCGTGCACGTTATCGCCGACGCGCATATTTACGACAGGCATATCCCGATAGTAAAAGATATGATAAAGAACGAAACGTATCCCGCCCCGAAGTTCGTAATGAATCCGGACGTAAACGATTTTTATAAATTCACGCTCGACGACTTCGCACTCGAAGGATATAAGGCGTGCGACAAAAAATACGATATAGAAGTGGCGATCTGACAGGGAGGACGATATGCGCGCGATATTGCACTGCGACAGAAATTGGGGGATCGGAAAAAAGAACGATCTGATGTTCAGGCTTCCGAAG
The DNA here is from genome assembly GCA_947385185.1 of uncultured Clostridia bacterium. Taxonomy (GTDB): domain Bacteria; phylum Bacillota; class Clostridia; order Christensenellales; family Pumilibacteraceae; genus Protoclostridium. The sequence continues at coordinate 4,039 of CANDJX010000081.1, read as the reverse complement.
GATATGAAATTTTTCAGGGAAACCACGCTCGGCAAAACGGTCGTTATGGGCTCGAATACGCTGTTGTCTTTCCCGGGCGGCAAACCGCTCAAAGGGCGGACGAACATAGTGCTCTGGCCGGACGGCGACGAAAGAAAAGCGGACGAGGCGGGATTCACGCTCGTGCGAACGCTCGGAGAGTTATCCGAAAAGATCGCCGTTTGCGACCCCGACGACGTGTTCGTGATCGGCGGCGCGATGATGTATCGCACGCTTCTTCCTTATTGCTCCGAGGTACTTCTTACGAAAGTGGACGCGGACGGCGGCGCGGAAACGTTTTTCGAAAATCTCGACGCGGCGGACGAGTGGACTCTGGTAAGCGAAAGCGATCCGATCGACGACAACGGCTACACGATAAGGTTCTGCACGTATAAAAATACCGATATTAAGCGGTTATAAGTGATAAAATGTCGCTATTCGGTGGCGGATTGACGTAAAAAGTCAATCCGCTTCTTTTAATTTACAAGAAAACCCGAATTTTCCAAAACCTCCGCTCCGTGTGTTACAATATGAAAGCATCGGAATCCGATGCGAAGAAGCTCGAGCTTTTGCCCGGGAAGCAGAGCTAAAAATATGGAGGTAAAAATGAAAATTCTGAAAAAGACTCCTTTATGGGTGGTCCTGACGTGCGTATTTGCATTCCTGCTCCTTGTATTTATTATAGGAACGGCGATCGCAATGTATTTTGAACCGGCGGTCAATTCTATGCTGAACGCCGCAACGTCGAAGATCGTCCGCGGGGAAGAAGACGAAAACGTCGATACGACGTATTTCAAGAGCGGGTACGCTTTTACCAAAGCGGACGAGCAGAAGCTGGTGGATAAATCCAAAGAGGTGTATCACGGACTGGTGGAAGAAGGCTCCGTACTTCTTAAAAACGAAAACAACGCGTTGCCGTTTACGGATACGGACAAAAAGATCGCGGTTTACGGCAATGCGGCGAATCTGCAGATGAGCTCTCTCAAGACCTGTCTGGAGGACGCGGATTATACCGTAGACGAAACGACGTGGAATTATTACGCCGGACTTAAAGCTACTGCGAGAACGACCGTGGGAATACCGACGACGTTCGACGCCTCGCTTAACGTGGAAGCCGACGTTGCGCTCGTGACGCTTCAGCGCCGCGCCGGCGAGGGTACGGACTGCGCGCATCCCGGTTATTCGATCAATAAAGCGACCGACGCCGCGAACGGAGACTATCTCGACATAACTCCGGGCGAAATAGCGATGCTTAACGGCGTGAAAGCGCTTAAAGACGTAGGAAAAATCAAGAAAATCGTAGTGATTATCAACACCAGCAACATGGTTCACGGCGATTTCATCAAGGACGCCGGGTACGGTATAGACGCGTGCATATGGACCGGTCAGGCTAACGCGGTATACGGGGTAGAGGCTCTCGTCGATCTCCTCGGCGGCGAAGCGAATTTCTCCGGCAGACTGGTAGATACGGTATGGGCGGACAATTACGCCAATCCCGTAATGATGAACTTCGGAAACGTTACGGGCGATCTTTCGGGAGTATCCGAAGCGCTCGTAAACGAGGTAAAGACCGAGAATTACGAGTATAACAACAACCCGCAGGGCAACTTCTGGTATGACAGCGTAGTATATCAGGAAGGCATTTATCTCGGGTATAAGTATTACGAAACCAGATACGAAGATTCGGTCATGGGAACGGCGAAAACGGGTTCGTTCGATTACGACGCCGCAGTCGCTTATCCGTTCGGGTACGGACTTTCTTATACGGATTTCTCGTATAGCAATTTTAGCGTCGAAAAGAAGGACGATAATTTCGTCGTTACTCTCGACGTAAAGAACAACGGGCAAAAAGCGGGCAAGCATTCCGTGCTCGCGTATCTGCAGAAGCCTTATACCGATTACGCAAAGACGAACGGCATAGAACAGGCGGCTGTAAATCTCGTCGGTTTCACTAAGACCAAGGAACTCGCATCGGGCGCGAGCGAAACGGTCACGATCGAGATCCCCGAATGGCAGCTCCGTTCTTACGATTCGAATAATGCGGGGACTTACATTCTCGACGCGGGCAATTATTATTTTACCGCCGCGGGATCCTCTCACGAAGCCGTAAACAATATCCTTAAAAAGAAGGGTTATAACGTTACGGGCAACGCCGACTGCGCGTATGAGTATACGGTAAATACTCTCGATAAAGAAAAGTTCTCCAAGTCGTATGCCAACGGTACGGAAATCGAAAACCTTTTCGACGACGTGGATCTCAATCGCGACGAATATGCGAAGAAAGACAATACCGTTACATACGTTTCGAGAAAGGACTGGGAGGGTACGCTTCCGACAAAAGCGTTTACGGTCAAGTACAATACCGAAATGGTAAACCAGGCAAGACCTATCGCATACGTTGCGGATCCCGAGGAGCAGAAAAACACCCCCATGCCCAAGTTCGGCATATCCAACGGACTTACTCTTGTTTCGTTCCGCGACGTACCGTATAACGATTCCATGTGGTATAGACTGCTCGAACAGATGACGTTCGAGGAGACGGCAAAACTCGTTATGAACTGCTGGTACGGCTCGGACGCCGTGGCAAGCGTCGGCAAGCTCCGTAATTCGGATATGGATTCGTCGATGGGACGCGGCAATCCGTTCAAAGCCAATCCCGAAATTTCGGGCATAACGTTTACGTCCGGCGATCTCCGCGCGGCTACGTTCAATAAGGACCTCATGTATGCCGTCGGCATTCAGCAGGGCGAACAGAACCTTCACGCTTCTTCCGACGAAGTCAAAGCGATAGGTCTGTACGGATTCAGCCCGAACATTCACCGTTCGCCTTACTCGGGAAGAAACGGCGAATATTTCTCCGAGGATGCGTTTATCACAGGTATGGCGTGCGGACTTGCGGTAAAGGGAATGACCGAAAAGGGAAGCGTATGCTTCTGCAAGCATTATTTCCTCAACGATCAGGAGGACGCTCGTCACGGTATAGCAACATGGGCGAATGAACAGACGATCCGCGAATGCTATCTGCCTGCGTTCGAGTATACCGTAACTTACGGCGGCGGAATGGGGATGATGAATTCGTTTAACCGTATCGGTATGATCTGGCCGGGCGAGCATAAAGGCGCGCAGCTCGGATTCCTTTACGGCGAATGCGGATTCATGGGCAATATCGTCACCGACCTTTACGAGGAAGATCTTCAGGATCCCGTGGACGGACTTCTTGCTCATACGACTATGTGGCTTGCCACGTCGGCAGATAAATTTTGCTACGGACTCATCACTTCGGATAAATACAGAAACGATCCCGTAATAGTGACGGCTCTCGTAGAGGCCGCGCACAGAATGCTGTACGGCGCGTCGCGCAACGCGTCGGTCAACGGATTGTCGTCGTCTACGAAGATAGTCGCCATAATGCCATGGTGGCAGGCGGCTCTTATATCGGCAATAGTCGTGTTCTCGGTGCTTACGGCTGCCTCGATAGGATTGCTTATATTCTCGATCATAAGCAAAAAATCGGAAAAATAGGAGGAAAACAGAATGAAAAAGTTCGCGAAAATAATTACAGTCGCGCTCGCGGCCGCGCTTATGAGTATGACGGCGGTTATGCTTACGGCGTGCGGCGGGTTGACGGTCACTTTCGAACTTCCGGACGGAATAAGCGGTACGACGCCCGCCGCGGTGTCGTGCGAAGCGTACGGTCAGATTACGCTCCCCGACGTCACTGACGCGGAAACCGCGTCGTATCTTAAGTTCGCCGGTTGGGAAGATCCGTCCGGGACTTTGTATGCGGCAGGCTCGAAGTTTAACGTAGGCAGCGAAAGCGTTACGCTCAAAGCCGCTTTCAGAGGGTATGAACTTATTACGAGTTATTGCGAGAATCCGGGAACCATATCCATGTCGCAGGGCAGATTTATCGGACCTACGCCCGCTTACACCGTGTTCAATTCGGACGGGACGTGGACCGCGGACGCTTACGGCGGAGCGATCGAAGGACATTTCAAGGGCACTTTCGATATATCTTCGG
>CANDJX010000080.1 GCA_947385185.1 uncultured Clostridia bacterium | reverse complement strand
CGGCGGCTTATTTCGCTTTTATGAACTCGAAAAGCGGCGCGCGCACGGAGGATAAGGAATGAACGAGCCTTGCCTTAAGCGCGCGGTGACCGTCGCGCGGAATAAAATAGTAAGGAAGGACGGCAAAAAATATCTCGCCGTCGGGCTTGTCAACCGTTACTGCGAACCCCTGAACGCCGTGCGACTTAACGTGTCGCGGTTCGCCTCCGACGGAAATCCTCTGCCGCCGCTGTCCGTCTACGTCGGCGGATTGAACGAGAAAAAGGACGCGCGGTTCGTACTGCTTCCGAAAACCGAACTCGGCGAGGCGTGCGCTTCGTGCTCGGTCGCCGTCGAAGCCGCGTCTTACGGCGACTATACTTTCACCGAATCGGACGGAAAAACTACGGTAAGTTACACGGGCGACGAACCGCCCGTTCCTGGAAAAGCCGAGCTGCTTTTTCGCACGGGTGGCAGAACGCTTTCGGTTTCACGCCGCGTTGTAAAAACGCCGTTTATGCTCGGAATTATATCGATTGCGCTGTTTATAATCGTCGGCGTGATCATGTTTTTTCAATTGCAGTCGTTCACTTCGTCTGCGACCTCGTTTTTGCGCTCGGGCGTGGAGTTTACTTTCGTCCGCGGCGACAGGTCGGAGGGATCGGAAATCATCGTCACGGGCTTTAACGGGCTGAATACCGACGTTTATATCCCCGAAGAAGTGGAAGGACATCCCGTGATTTCCGTTGCGGACAAAGCGTTTTCGGGCAATAACCGCATAACCTCGCTTAAGATCGAGGGAAGTCCGACAGTAGGCGAATACGCGTTCGAAAACTGTTTGTCGCTCGAGTCCGTCGATCTCGGAAACGTGACCGAAATAGGCAAACGCGCGTTCGCCCGAAGCGGGATTACCGAGCTCGTATCGGAAAAACTGACGCTCATAGGCGAGGAGGCTTTTTCGCGTTGCACGTCGCTCGAAAAGGTCGAATTGGGATCGACGAGCGTCTCAGGCAAAGTAAGTATAGGACGAAACGCGTTTTCTTACTGTACGGCGCTGACCGATTTCGCCGTAAATAAGGTCGTGGAATATCCGTCCGATTATACCATACTCAGGGGTTGCGACTTGCTCGGACGTCTGAAGCTCTTTAATTTCAATTATACTCCGTTCGAGCCAGGCGCGAGCGGCAAGCTCACGCTGAAAAACCTGTCGGGCGGGACGCATTTTTCGCTTGACAGCGCGGAGATTTCGAATACGGACGGCATAACGAAAGAATTTTCGTACGGTATCGAGCTCGACAGGCTTATTATCGGGAAAATGGATTCGACCGTGATCGGCGATTACGCTTTCGCGAATACGGGCATAAAGTCGCTGTCTTTGCCGCGCGCCGTAACTTCGATCGGCAATTATGCGTTCATGAATACCGAAATCGAGTCTTTCGATATGACTATGGTCGAAAAACTCGGCGGCTATGCGTTCGACGGTTGTTCGGCGCTTCGATTTATAACCGTTCCGGCAGGGATAACCGAGATCCCGAGCGGCGCTTTCCGTAATTGCACGAATCTCGGCAGCGTTGCTTTCGCAGACGGGACCGAGCTTACTTCGATAGATACGGAAGCGTTTTCGGGTTGCTCGGCTCTGCGTTCGATAAATTTGCCGCTTTCTCTCGAACGCATATCTGAAAAGGCTTTTTCGCGTTGCACGTCGCTTAAGTCCTTCGTCCTGCCGACTTCGGTAACGTCGGTCGGGCGCGGAATACTCGCCGGTTGCAACGCTATCGAAGAATACGAGGGAAATTTACCGCCGCTCGACAGACGTCTCGGTTATTTCTTTTCCGATCCCGATTCGGGGTCTTATTACGATAATAATTCCGTTCCGGCTTCGCTTAAAAAAGTTACGGTCGCGGAGGGAACTTTGTTCGTTGCTCCCGAAACGTTTTACGAATGCAGGTATATAGAAACGGTGATTTTGCCGTCGTCGCTCGCGTCGATCGGAGACAGCGCGTTCTGGCATATGCCGTCGCTCGAAAAGATCGATTTGCCCGACGGATTGACGAGCATAGACGCGCGCGCGTTCGGCAATTGCGTAAACCTCAAAGAGCTGACCGTACCCGACAGCGTCGAAACGATGGGCAGAGAAATGCTGTTCGGCTGTTTTGCGCTCGAAGAGCTGACCGTGCCTTTTATCGGACAGTCGCGTACGTCGGCAAGCGGTTATACGAACTGGTTTTTCAACGATTACGGCAGCGGCGCGTACGGAGCTCCGGCGAGCCTGAAAAAAATATCCGTTACCGACTCCGAAATTATCCTGGGCAACGCTTTTTCGGACGCGCGTTACGTCGAAGAAATTACGCTTGCGAGCGGAGTGCGGTCAATAGGCAGTTACGCTTTTTCCGACTGCGTCGCGCTGAAAAAATGGTTTTGCCGGACACTGTGATCTCGATTTCGGACGGCGCGTTTACAAGATGTTTTTCGCTTTACGAGGTATATAATTTAAGCGAATCGCTTCGCGGACGCATAACGGCGGGCAGTACAGACTTCGGCGGCGTCGCGCATTACGCGTTGACCGTTTCGGACGGCGCGCCGGGCGGGGATATAGTGGAATATGTGACGATAGGAAATTACGAATTCGCTCGCGTAGGGGATAATTGGTCGCTTATTGCGTATACGGGCGACGAAACGTCGCTCGCGTTCGGCTCGTTTACTTACGGATTCAGACAGTTCGATTATTCTATCGGCGGCGGAGTTTTCGACTCGGAAAGCGCCGTGGAATCGGTGAGATTCGGACCGAACGTCACAGGCGTACGATCTTATGCGTTTTCGGGATGTTGCAGTCTCAGACGCGTAGATTTGCCGTCGCATTTTACAGCCGCCTCGCTCGGGGACAACGCGTTCGGCGGTTGCGGCGCTTTGTTCGAGGTATACAACCGAAGTTCCCTCGACATAAGGGCGGGATTGTACGATAACTACGGGCTCGGTTGGTCTTCCGTCGCGGTATATACCGAAGAAAAGGATGCGCCGCCCGGCGTCGACGTAGACGGATTTATTTTCAGGCTTTTCGACGATAAGTGGTATCTCGTGTCTTATTCCGGTACTTCGCGCGGGATTATCGAACTTCCGGAATCGTTCGAATACCTTGGGTCCGAAGTAAACGAATACACGGTCCGCCCGTATATTATGCCGAACATGACGGCAGACGGATTTATCGTACCGAAATCCGCGACGCAGATTTCCGAATCCGCGTTTGTGACGAAACGGTATGCCCGCGCCGTGTTGTATTATATGGGAAGCGAGGCGGAATTAAGCAACGCGTTCGGCGGATGGTATTATTATACCGCATATTTTTATACGGACGGCTGCGTGCACGAGCCGGACCAATGGACTTTCGCCGGCGGGAAAGTGACTACCGAAATCAAACCGGTGGAAGGTGAACGGATTACGGAAACCGAACCTACCTGTACGGAAAACGGATGGGACAAAATCATTTGCGACGATTGCGGATACGAAACGAGTTTATACGTTTCCGCGCTCGGACACGATTATAAAGACGGAGTATGTACCCGTTGCGGAAAAGCGGCGGAAGATCGTAACGGAGAAGATCATGCTTAAACATATTGAAATAATCGAAAAACTTTCTATCGGGCAGAAACTCGCTCTTGCGGCGGATCTGAACAGACTGACCGATCCCGCGATCTCCTCGCTCGGCGTTCCGTGCGTAGGCTGCGCCGACGTTTCGGAATATCTTCGTCGGTCCGGCTGCGCGGAACTGCCCGCGCCGGAGGACAGCATCCGGTCGTGGAATACCGAGCTTATCGGAAGAATAGCCGAGGAATCGACTTCCCGCGCGATTTCGGACGGCAGAAAATTCGTTACGTCGCCCGACCTTCGAGTCGGACCGTTTGCTTCGCAATCGGCGGTAAGCGAGGATCCCGAGCTGTGCGGAAAAACGGCGGCGGCGTATCTCGGCGGTATTTCCGCCGCGGGCGGCGTCGGTTGCCTGTCCGACTGTTCGGTAAAAGAAACGGACACCGTTTTCCTCGATAAAGTTCCCGACGATCGCGCGCTCGCCGAGTATACGCTCGAGCCTTTCCGTATCGCGTCCGAAAGCGCGGACTTCGGCTACGTCGCGACTTCTTCGCCCGTGCTCGGGGGCGGCTACAGGGACGTGAACGGTACGATTCTTCCGCGTTTCCTGACAAAAGCGATCGGCGGCGGCAAAACCGTGTGCGTCGTAAATCCGTCCGATACGGTCGGGTGCGTTCGCGACGGAGCGATCGCGATCGGCGGGTCCGTTTCCGCTCTTTCTTCCGCACTCGATCGGTATCACGAACTTACGGAAGGCAGGGACGGCGTTTATTCGTCCCGCGAAGAAATCGCCGCCGCGGTCGCGGCGGGTACGGCGATCGGCGACGAAGCAATCGATCTTGCCGTTGACAGAGCGCTCGATATTGCGTTTGCGGCTGCGGAAAAGGACGGCGGGACGAAATACCGCGACGCGTCCGCGCTTGCGCTCGAAGCCGCCGAACAATCGGTCGTAATGCTCAAAAACGACGGCGTTTTGCCGTATAATGCGCGCTCGGTCGCGATTATAGGTCCGGCGGGGCTTTTACCCGATCTCGGGGAATTGGTATCGCACGGAAATTATAACGGAGTGCGGTTCGTCCTTGCCGAAGGGTACGACAGCGCTTCGGAAACCGAAACGTCGGTGCAATCGGCGCTCGAGGTCGCGTCGGGCGCGGACGGAGTTATCGTTCTTCTCGATTGCGGAAAACGGAACGGCGAAGGCGCGTCGCTGCCCGCGAACAGGCTTAAGCTCGTAAGCGAGCTTGCCGCGGCGAATAAAAAAACGATCGCGGTCGTCGTCGGAGCGTCGATTCCCGATACGAGTTTCGATAAAAACGTGCGCGGCGTGTTGATGATCTCCGGTACGGGCGCGCGGCGCGGCGAAGCCTTGCTCAATATCGTCACCGGTCGTACTTCGCCTTCGGGGCGGTTGGCTTTTTCGGCTTACGACGGCGCGGACGAATATTTCGGTTATCTGAAACGCAATCGCGACGCGGGACTCAACAAAGTCGGTTCGTTCGTCGGTTACAGACACTCGGACGTATCCGGCGAAAAAGCCAAATATCCGTTCGGACACGGTCTGACTTATTCGTCGTTCGAATATTCGGGACTGAAAGCGGAGCACGGCAAGATATCGTTTACCCTCGCAAACACGGGCGGTTCGACGGCGTGCGAGGTCGCTCAGGTATACATAGGCAAACCCCGATCGTCCGTCGTGCGTCCGGTAAAAACGCTGAAAGGTTTTGCAAAAGTAAGACTCGGTCCGGGCGAAAAAACGGTCGTGACTATAAGGATTGCACCCGACGATCTGGCGGTATACGATCCCGGGACGAAAGAAATGAAAGTAGAACAGGGCGAGTATACGGTATACGTCGGCGCGTCGGCGGACGACGTCAGAATGACCGCGAATATTTCCGTAGGCGGAGAAAAGCTCGGAAACGATAACGTTGCGGTTTCGTCGTACGTAAAGCCCGAATCGGACGTGCGCAAGAGCGGGTACGGTTTATCGTACAAAGCCAGAGAACTCGCCCGTACGCCCGCGGGAATATTTGCGATCGTAATGGCGGCGGTCACCTTTATCTGCGATCTCGTATACGTTGCGTTCGGAATCGTTTCCGAAGTCGAGGCATGGGCGGACAAACCGTTCGATCCCGGGTCCGCAATGTTTGCGATAAACATAGTCGTGCTCGTATTGCTTAACTTGCTTTTCGTTGCGTCCGTCGTCGCGGCGATCGCGACGCGGATGAAGATAAAGAAAAGCGTGGCAAGGGCGGAGCGCGTCGCATCTGCGTCGGATTCGTGGAACGTGACAGAGCTCGACGGCGAAGTCGCGCTCGGAGATCTGTTTGTCAGCGACGAAGCGCCTGTCGCGGAGGATGAAACGGCGGTCGAAAAAACGGAGGAATACCGGGTCTATGCGGACAAGTCTTTGAATTTCGCTTCGCTTTCCGAAAAGCTGTCGGAGTATATGACGGAGCGCGGCGTGGTCGTGGATAAGGCGGCTTCGCGACGCATATTGGCGGCGTTGGCTTCGTCGTCGCTCGTGATTTTCAGGCTGAAAGAGGAAGTCGTAAGACCTTTTCTGACAACGCTGGGGTATTTTTTCGGGTGCGCCGATTTTACCGTCGATCTCGCTTCGGGCGGCGACGCAAGCGGCGTTATCGCCGCGATCGAGGCTGCGAAAGCATACCCGCATAACGTATGTTTTTCTGCTCTTGCGGGCGCGGACGCAGGCGGACTCGACGATTATTACACGCCGTTTATGCGTCGTTTTGCCGAACGCTCGCCGAACGTTCCCGTGTTTATAGGCGGCAAATATCGTGACGTGCCCGACAATCTTCGTTTTATCTGCGGCATTTCGGGCGGTACCGACGACCTGTCGTTACGGATAGCGGACGCGGCGGCGGTCGTCGATATAAACGTTACGCTTACGAGTCCGTCGGCGTCGGGAATGAGCGTCGGCATAGGTTACGAGCAGTTCGTTATGCTTTGCGATCTGTGCGTCGGACGGTTGGATTTCGACGAAAACAAATGGAAGAAGTTCGATAGGATTGTCGGCTTCGTATCGTCGCGGTCGGCGTACCGTATCGACAATAAGCTGTGGCGCAGCATGGAAAGATACATCGCCGTATTCACGGAATGCGGCGGCGATGAAACGGACGCGCTCGACGCCATGATAGCGGACAGACTTATTCACGGTATGGCGCTGCGCGTTTCGGGCAAATACTTACCCGAGGACGGCAGTTTCCTGAGCGAAACGGAATCGGCGCTCGGCGAGGATAATATATCCGAATGCCGAAAAGCGCTCAAGCGGTTCGGCTTGCCCGATCTTGTCTGATAAAAAGGAGACGGTATGACTTTTCTCGACATAATAACATCGGGATATGCGATAGCGGTTTATGCAATCGTTCTCATCGCGATCATCGCGCTTATCGTCGTTTTTACCATGCTCGGCGAGTCGCGGCGTTCGGGCGGAGCGGAGCCGCGTGACAAAGACGCGCAAAGGCAGACCGATCCTGTCGTAAACGCGGTGCGGAGCGTGCCCGATATGGCTGTTTCGGACGAGGTCAAGGTCGGTAAGGGCGTAAGTCGTTTCGGCGCGTTGACGGACATAGACAGACAAAGGAGCAAGTACGAAAAGACAGATCGGAAGAGCGTCGTGTAGGGAAAGAGTGTGCTTGTCAGTGT
>CANDJX010000079.1 GCA_947385185.1 uncultured Clostridia bacterium | reverse complement strand
CCGCTTGGTCGAAATGACATGGATGGTACGCTTTCGCCGCTTGGTCGAAATGACATGGATGGTACGCTTTCGCCGCTTGGTCGAAATGACATGGATGGTACGCTTTCGCCGCTTGGTCGAAATGACAGAGAAAGAAACTGAAAATTTTTGCAAGCGACGATGAGTGATTTGCGCGGCTTAGAAGCAAGCGAGAGCAGGCAAACGTTGCAGAGCGCGAGGGCACGTAGTAAACCCTACGTAACCGAGCGCTCAAGACGTTTAACGAACTCTCGCGTAGCTTATAAGCCGCGCAACAAGCCGCGCATCTTACAGAGCGCGGATTGACTCTACAGGCGGTTTCTTCGCCGCGAAGAATACGGGCAATATCGTCGCGACAAGCGCAACGACAACGGATATGCCGAGTATGAGCAGGATCTGAAGCGGACCGTAATTCATGACAGAAAGATTTATCGCGCCCGCGAACACGCCGTTAAGCATAAAGCAGATCACGCCGCCGGCAATCGCGGAAATGACGAAGCAAATAAGCGCGATAATGAACGCTTCGGCAAAGAAGATCTTGAACACGTCCGTTCCTCTCGCTCCGACGGCGCGGAGCACGCCGATCTCTTTGCTCTTTGCCGAAATCGAAGTGGAAATGAAATTGAAGAGCAAAAGCGCGGAAAGCGCTGCCATTACAAGACCGACGATAAGGAATATGATAGACATCGTTTCTATCATATCGATTGCCGTCTGCGCGTCCGAATATACGGAATTTCCGCGCATTCTGTAGTACACGAAGTTATCTTTGTCTTCGAGCATGAAATACACGTCGTCGGCAAGTTTATCCGATCTTGCGATAATATAATTGTATTTCAGATTTTCGGGAGCGACGTAGTTTTTTATTTCCTCCTGTTCCCAATCGTATTCATAGTCGTCCGGGAGTACCGCGAACGAAGAAGCGAACGAGGACGAAATTATGATACATCCCGAGTCAGAACCGACGACGTCGGTGGTATAGAAACCTTTGACGGTCAGTTCTTTTTCCGAGCTTTTTCTGTTGCGAAGATAAACTTTATCTATTCCGATTTCGTCATTGTCCGCATATTCGGCTCTCCACTCGGACATATCGTCTTTTATGCAGTTCAATATCAAAGCGACGTCGCCGGCTTGCAATTCGCCCGCGTCGCTATCGTTATTGCCGCTATAGCCTGTTTTTGCTTCAAGCCGCTTAAACGCTTTTCCGTAATCTTTATTGAACTCTCTGTACGAAATATCCACGCCCGCTCTGTATTCGGAACAATCGACTGCGGGATCGCATTTCTTTTCGCCCGTCGCGTCGTTTACGTAATAATTTTTATATTTCTTATCGAGAGAAACGGATTCGGTATCGGAATTATACAGCCATTTGTTGCGGAAAACGTACCCGGATTTTTTGGTAAGCGACAGCTTTCCGTCTGCGTTTATGAATAATCCGCGCAATTCTCTGCCGTCCGTAACGGGATCGAACGAAACGTTGCCCGCGTCGTCGACATAGTAACTATTGCAATACTCATATCCGGTTTTTTCTTCGAGCGAAAGATCCATAGTTTCTTTATTCACATAGAAGTGATTCATTGTACTATAGCCTTTTTTCGCGAGCGAGCTCATATTGCCGGCCGCGTCTACGTAATACCCGTCTACGCTACGCCAGTTTTCGAACCTGTTCGAAACTATTTCCGTCGGGTCGTTATTGTTGACGAAATAAGAGCCGGCGCTGAGATAGAAATCATTCGCGATCGAAATATATACCTTATTTTCGGGATTTTCGCGAGGCACATAATAAGAACCGTTACGTTGTTGATAACTATTATCGCCTTTATCGTCATATAACCAATAATTGCCGTCGCCGTCCTCGTAATACTCGCCCTCTCCCGGCACGAGAATATGCGCGTCGTCGGGATAGACGGTTGCCATCGGTTCGCCGCTTTCCGAGGTCTTGAAACACTCGCGATGATCGTACATATTATTTGAAATTTCATAATAGGCGGCGGTCGTTCCGTTCTTATGGACGTACATACTCTCAGATCCATTGACGAATCCGTACCCGGGCGTTTCCTCGAATTTTACGTCGCCGGCGTAATTCGTCCAGAATCCGTTGTCTTCGCTTTCGGTCCAGCCGTCGCGCGCGTTATAGACGGTGTTTCCGTCCGCGTCATAGAATACGTCGAACTGACGGGAAGAATGTCCGAGAATGCTTGCGATATTGTACAGATAAGAAAGACTGATATAAGCCTCGTTTTCTCCGACGGAGAAGTTTGCATTGTTCACGATACTGCCGTCCGTCGAATAAACGGTGAACACGCTTGCGTTTTGCCTGACCGTATTCTCGGAGAAATACGACGACGTTTCATAATCATCTATGGGTTCGTTATAACGATCGTTTTTTGCCATGCTCACGCGTACGCCGTGCATATATTTCGATTCGATATGTTTGTCTTGTCCGGAGCCGAATTTGGACTTGTATTTATCGTAGAACTTGTCGGAAACGAACGCGATCGACTGCATACCGTACCTGAGCTCATCGTTGCATTCGGCGATAACGGCTTCGTTTTCTTTGGAGTTTTGATCCAAGTCGTCCCTTAAAACACTGTTATATTTCGTAAAGTCGCCGACGTCGTAAATACCGACTATCTTCAACGCGTTGCCGCTCTGACTGCCGTAATCGTAATTCGCGAATATATTCAATTCTTTTCCGATCAGATCGTCGTAATTCGCAATGCGTACCGTTCCGGACGCGGCGCGATAACCTTTGGCTTTGAACTGTTCGTAGACGTATTTCGATACGGCTATCTCATTCGCTTCCGTAGGATATTTCCCCGCAAGTTTTTCAAAACCGTTTCCCGTCATGAAAGACTCGCCGCAATCGGAAAAGCCCGAGAATTCCGAGGACGGAAAATTCGTGTAAGTATCGTTATCCGAATTCGACTGCTGATTGTTGCCGAGATAATTTTCGTACGAATAAGACGAATCGGCAGAATACACTCCCGCGAATCTGATACCGTTGCCGTTATTGTTCATTGCGGCAAGCTCTTCCTCGCTTATGCGATCGGTCGAATAAGTATCGTAAGAATAATCGAGTTCTTTTCTTCCGTCGCGATATACGCGATAACTGTTCCGCGTAACGTCATAGCTCTTCTGAAGCACGGCGGTGGTGTACCCCGTATCTCGGAGCGCTTCGGATATGGAATATACCGAATCGTACATCATCATCGTCGAAAGAACGCCGAACATCGTAAACGAAATTATGGAAAGCAATATGGTGAAAAGCAACCGTATGGGCTTGGTCTTGAGTCCGCTTGCGCCCATCTTCACGGCATGACCTATAGGCAGACGCGATTTGATGAACTTCGTTTTCGACCCGTCGTAAGATTTTATTTCTACCGATTCGGGCGTGGTATCTTTGAAATATTCCCGCGAGCCGTCGTCCGTAATCTTGCAGGCGCGCTTGACAGCGGGCATATCCGACTCGGACGACGTTATGATCACCTCGCCGCCCTTGCCTTTGAGCATCGTATAAATGCTATTGAACTCTTCCTGCGTAAGTTTGCTCCAGTCCTTGACGCGCACTGTGTCGCCGCCTATGGCGTTGACGTTCGCGCTTACGCTCGTCGGAGCGGCGTAAGCCTTGGACGAATCGGAAAGGATTTTGCCGTCCTTAAGCTCGATCACGCGGTCACCGTACTGTTCGGCGAATTCGCGGTCGTGGGAAACGATAATGACGAGCTTGGTGTCGGACAGCTTTTTGAGCGTATCGAGCACCTGCTTGCCCGTGTTCGAGTCGAGCGCGCCGGTGGGTTCGTCCGCCATGATTATTTCGGGTTCTTTGATGAGCGCACGTGCGATTGCGACTCTCTGTTTCTGACCGCCCGAAAGCGTATTCGGCTTGCGCTTTCCCATGCCATCGAGGTCGACCTGTTTAAGGATTGCGTTGACGGCAGCTTTGTCGTTCTTCTTGCCCTGAAGCTGAAGAGCGAGCGCGATGTTCTGCTCGATGTTGAATTCATTCAAGATATTGTATTCCTGAAATACAAAGCCGACGAACGTATTCCGATAACTGTCGAAGTCCGAGCCCGAAAAATCCTTACTGCTCTTGCCTTTAACGATTACCTCGCCGCTGTCCGGTTTGTCAAGACCGCCTGCGACGTTGAGTAAAGTCGATTTACCCGAGCCGCTTCGTCCCAACAGGAATACCATGCCTTTTTCGGGAAAATCGACGGTCACGCCGTCGAGCGCCCTTACTTCCGTTCCGCCTTTGGTCTTATAGACCTTGACGAGATTTTTTACGGATAACATAGTGCCATCTCCTTATATCATTATGATTTACTTGTACGACAACATTTTATACTATCCCCCCCCGGTTGTCAAACGTTTGGCGGACGTTTGGCGGTTTTTACGGAAATAACGACAGGCGTTTTCGCTTTCCGCCGTCGCGCCTTATAATATAATCCGCCCGTGATTCGTCCGCGGCATAAAAAAAGCACAGACTTTCGCCTGTGCTTTTAGGCTTGCATAAACCGCTTTCGATCAGTCGATTCTGTCCGAATTGTCGGTTTTTGCAAAGGTGAGGGTAACGTCGGATGCCGTAAGAAGCGCTATTTTATCAAGGTTAGTTCCGCCTTCCGCGCCCTGAGCTATAAGTCTGATCTGATTGTCTCCGGCATTGAGTTTAATGCAGCCGATGGTAAGCCATGCGAACGAACACTTGGCGTCCTCGGTGCCCTTGGTGTTATGCGCCACAAGCGCCGGCGAATCCATTCTCGTTCCGTTCACGAGCACGCTCATTTCATCGGTAAATTTTCCGCCTTTGGTGCCGTTGCCGCAGCATACTCTCAAAGTCACCGTGCATTCCTTGCTCGACGAAATATTGTACGTAACGCCTACGCCGCCGCTTCCGCGTACTCCGCTGAGATACGTGCACATATACTTTTTGCTGACCGACAAACCTGCGGGCCACGCTCCGTCCTTGAGAACGGCGTCCTCCGCCTCGAATTCGTTGACCTTAAGACCGTCGCCGCATTTCTTGTGTCCCGCTTTCTCGGTATGAGCGCCGCCGTCCTCTCTGAGACATCCGCCGCAATCGGGGCATATAATGCATTCGTCGCCGCTGTAATTCCACGATTCTTTATATCCGCAAACCGAACATTTGCCGCCTTCGCCCGCGGTATCGTGTTTGGCTATCGACGTATATCTTTCATCGGGGTCTTTACAGCAAGTCGCTTTCTGCCAGTGGCTCACGGTGGTGTATTCGTATTTTTCCGCGTAAGTGTGAGTATGAGGCTTTATATAGCCGCAGACGGAACACGTAAATTCTTTGTTTGTACCCGCCGAGCCGTAGTTATGAGCGGCTTCGTCCGCTTTTTCGGTCGTATGCTCGCAGGTGGCTGCGTGCCAATGAGTGTCGCTGCCGATCGACCAGTTTTCGGTGTCGTAAGTATGCTCGTGAACGGCGGGAGTATATCCGCATACCGAACACGATCCGTTTGCTCCGGACGTATCGTGCGCGGCAACGTCCGCTTTTTCGCTCGTATGCTCGCAGGTAGCGGCGTGCCAATGGTTCGTATCGTCTTTCGACCATTCGGAAGAATACGTATGCGTATGCGTTCCGGGTCCGGGTTCTACAGGTCCCGTAGGATCTTCTCCGCACGCCGAAAATGCAATCACGCAACATATAACGGTGACGACCGACATTAGAACAGCAAGTATTCTGAGTTTTCTTTTTTCCATGATTATTTCACCTTCCTTTTAATATTTTCGCTTTCAAGCGTTTTGTTTTTTACGATACCAAAGTATCCACGATGCCACGGTCATTCCGAGGCACAATGCCGCAAATATTCCGGAAACGATTTCCACGACAAGTATCGCGATCTCCCAACCCGGCATTATTTTCTCGACGCGGGTAGTAGTCGACATTCCGTTCATTGCAAACGAATTGAGCTGATTGTACAGGTTTCTGTGCGCGACCTCGCGAATAGCCAGACATACGGTTGCGTTATTCTTATACTGATCCAGAGCCGTAACGGCGAAGTTACCCATCCAAGTATCCTGTCCGGCAAGAATAGCCGTCGCATGGATGCTGTCGGTACCGCCCATATAAGCGTTGGTTCCGCAAGCGTCCGTAATACATACGCCCGTAAAGCCCCACTCGCCGCGGAGAACGTCGGTCAGAAGTCCCTTGTGCTGTCCCGACCAGGTGCCGCCGATACGGTTATACGACGTCATAAGACCGTTGGTATATCCGTCGGTGATTCCGGTTTCGAACGACTTGAGGTATATCTCGCGGATAGCCTGCTCGTTCGACCACGTAGCCACGCCCGAACGGTTGGTTTCCTGATCGTTGAGCGCGAAATGCTTTGTATAGAGGATAACTCCCTTGGATCTCAGACCCTTGCTTGCCGCAGAGCCTATCGCGCCCGAAAGGAATCCGTCCTCGCTGTAGTACTCGTAACATCTTCCGCCGTAAGCGCTGCGGTGGATATTGTTTCCCACGCCGTAAATGCCTACCATGCCTTTTTTCATGCACTCCATTCCGTAAGCCTTTCCGAGTTCTTCGGCAAGCTCTTTATTGAACGTCGACGCAACGATAGGATTTCCGGGAAGCTGTACGCCGCTTCCGCCGAGACCGCACGGACCGTCCCTTGCGGGAGCGCCGGGCGCGGATACGCTCGTCGCGCCCTCGCCGATAGAACGGCACAGAGTCACCTGTTCTTCAAAAGTCATCTGATTGAGCAGGTCATCCCAGAGCTGATTGTTGTAAGGCACTCCGCGAAGCTGCACCAGATTGAGTTTGCCGTATTCCGACGTTACTTCGTTGTACTTCGGCATAATATCGTCGGGATTGTTCGGCACTTCCTTATCGTATTGCAATTCTTTGGCAAGGATTTCGGACGTAAGCGAAAGCGTAACGCCGCCGATGTAAGTATCTCCCCAGTTGTTCCTCGAAAGATAAGTCACGGACTGACCTTCCATACCCCGATAGCGGTTGATGTCCGCGTTGTCGAATCTGTTTTCGATCTTCGCTCCCGTAAACGGCGATACCGAGTACGTCTCATAATCGTCGCTTGCGTACGTCGTCTTATACGTCAGACCCGCGTTGCCTTCGGCGTCCATTCCGCTCGTTTTGCCATAACCTTTCGCCGCAAGAATGTTGTTTACCGCGTCGTGCGCGTCGGCTCCCGCCGCAAGCCAGTAATCCCCTTTCTCGAGAATGTACGTGCCTTTACCGTTTGAATCATAGCTCTTGAACTCGTATTCCGATACGTTTACGGTCAACGTGTCGCTCGCGCCCGGGTCGAGCAGTTTCGTCTTTGCGAATCCGACGAGTTCTACCGACGCTTTCTCGATCTTGTTCGTCTTGTCGTACTCAGTATAAGGCTTCTGCAGATATACATGCATCACGTCTTTGCCCGGTCTCTGACCTACGTTCTTGATCGTCATCGTCACTTAGATCTGAAGAGCGTCGTGTAGGGAAAGAGTGTGCTTGTCAGTGTAG
>CANDJX010000078.1 GCA_947385185.1 uncultured Clostridia bacterium | reverse complement strand
ACGAAACGTACATAACCGAAGCGTTTAAGGCGTTTAATGCAGTATTTCACTATGTATGCTCGTCCCCCACTCTTGATGACCGAGCAAAAATGGTTTTATCCGGCTTTCTTGCTTGACTTATGTCGAAATTTGATTTATTATTGTCATAATATTCGATTTTCGGTATTTATTATCCCGATACGAAATATCTATCTTACAAAGGAGGAACATAATTATGAAATACGTTTGTCAGGTGTGCGGTTACGAATACGACGAAGAAGCCGGCGATCCCGATAACGGTATCGCGCCCGGCACCGCTTGGGTCGACGTCCCCGACGACTTTGTTTGCCCTCTCTGCGGGGTCGGCAAAGACCAATTCGACGCAGAATAAAGTGCGTAAACGTCTATTAGCGGAAAAAACCGCGGCGCTCGTCCGCGGTTTTTCATATGACAGATTAAATCTCTGCGCAATAAACAAAACCCTGCGTTCCGATCCGTATCGCAAATACCTAAAAACCGTTTGCGTTCCGATAGCAACGTTCATGCAAATACCCGCAGCCTTTTATCATTAACAACAATCCATGATCGGGCAACGCGCGGCGCCGCCGTAAAACCCGTCCGCGGAACTTCATTATATGAAAACTTACAATGACAAAATTATAACGACAAACGGCGCAACCTCATCGGTCACGCCGTTTGTCATGCGGCGCCGATTCGGCGCCGCAATACGGAGAAGAAAACCTTAAAAGCCGCATTACATCATTTTTACGAGACGGAGAAAAAAATCTTATAAACCGCATCACATCATTTTTACGAAACGGAGAAAAAATCTAAAAGCCGCATTACATCATTTTTCCGAATTCGATATCTGAATTTTCCGCGGCGGTTTCGGAATTCGGAACTACGCCGCCAGTCTGTCGCGCTTCTTCAGTCCCGCCATTATAAACGCGTCTTTGCAAGCCGTCACGTCGAGTCCGAACTTCTGCAGATTGAGCAGGACGTTTTCGCACCTCCGTTCCGCCGCCGTCCGCAGCTTACGCACGGTCGCCCGGCACACGCCGAGTTCCGCCGCCGTTCTTTCGTCCGACTTCCCTTCCGTCTTTGCTTCGAGCACGCGAGTTTCGGACGCCGACAACGCGTTTCTCATTGCGTCGTAAGCCTTTGCAATATCTACTACCATGCGTTTCAGTTCTATAACGCCGAGCACGGCGGTCATAAGCCCGAAAGTATCCGAATCCCTGCATACGCTCAACTTATCGAGCATTCCGTCCAGTTTGCTCTCGAGCTTCTCGAGTCTCGGTCTGACCCTTAATACGGCATACACATATTCTTTCACGGTACAATGCCTCCTTTGAAGAATTAGAACATTTATTCTAATTGCATTGTACCATACAAATGTGGACAACAGTCTGTCCACATTTCAAATTTTGTAATATAAAAAATCCGTCAATTTTCGGTGGACTTTTGCGGCAACGGAATAAGTACGTCGCTGCCGCATTCGCTGTCATGCCGCCATGGTTTATCTAAGTATACGGTTTAGGTATATTTAACCTTCGATATGTTTGTCGTAATTTCCGCGCGAAAATTCGTAAATTAAAAAAGTCCGCTTTTACGGCGGACTGTTTCTACATCTTTTCGAGCAAAACGGGGATTTCGGAGAGCGCGCGGACGGTGAAGGTCGGCGTTATGCCGTCGGGCGGAATCTTATTGTCCGGATTGAACCATACGGTGCGCAGTCCCGCGTTCATGCCACCGAGAATGTCCGAGCTCGGACTGTCGCCGATCACGACCGCTTCGTCGCGGGACGCGTTCCCCATCGACAGGAACGCCGCGTCGAAAAAGCGCGGATCGGGTTTATTGAAACCGAGTCGCTGCGAGATGAATATTTTATCGAAATATTTCGCGATCCCCGCGCGGGCTATGCGCCCGTCCTGCACCGACGCGGTGCCGTTCGACGCAAGATATAATTTATATTTTCCGTACAGCGATCCGAGCATTTCGGGCGCGCCGGGAACAAAAAAACTTTGTTCGGACAGACGGCGCTTGTACGCTTCGTTGACTTTTTCCGCGTCGGCGATAACGCCGAGCTCGCCGAAAAGCGTTTCGAAACGCTCGACGAGCAGTCGCTCGCGCGTGATAAGCCCGGCTTCGAGCTGCTTCCAGCCCGCGTCGTTTATCGCGCTGTACAGCTTTATCGCGCGCGCCGTGGGCTCGATCCCGCTGTCGGACAGCGCAAGCCAGAGCGCTTCGGCTTCGCACCTCTTGAAGTCGAGCACGGTATCGTCGAGATCAATAAAAACATACTTTACCATTTCAATTTCCTTGTATCGATAATTCCCCGATCGTCGCTTGCCGTCGTCTTTCGTGTTCTTACGTCGGCAATCGTCGGTTTTCGTAATTTATCGTTTGTATTCGTCGATTATTGTTTGTTATCGTCGATTGTCGTCCGTTATCGTATTTTATCGTTTGCTGTTGTCGGCTGTCGTCGATTGTCGTCCGTTATCGTATTTTATAATTTGTTATCGTCGATTATTATCGATTATTGTATTTTATCGTTTATAATCGTCGTCAATGCGGACGGAATCATACGGCGCATATTCCCGATCGTCATTGCGGCGCGGGAACGAAATTTTTGCCCTGTTTTACGTCGCGGCGGTCGAACGTCGAAGAAATCGCATTAAGCACGCGCTTTTTATCCGCCGACCATTCGGGCGCGACGAGCAGGCGTTTGGGCGCGTCGCCCGTCAGTCGATGCACGATCGTATCCGGCGGCAGAGCCTCTACGCAATCGGCAAGCAGGTCGGTATATTCGTCGAGCCCGAGCGGAGTCGCTTCGCCGCGCGCGTACATCTTTTCGAGTTCGGTGCCGCGCAGAACGTGCAGGAGCTGCAGTTTTATCCCGTCCGCCGTACTCCCGACGCGCCGCACCGTTTCGAGCATATCCTCCTTCGTTTCGCCGGGCAGTCCGAGTATGACGTGCGCGACGACGTTTATGCCGCGTTCCCTTAAGTTCTTCGCCGCCTCGTCGTATACCGCGGTTTCGTATCCCCTGCGCAAAAGCCGCGCCGTGCGGTCGTGCACCGTCTGAAGTCCGAGCTCGACGAACACGGGTTTTTGCGCGTTCAACGCTTTGAGCAGGTCGAGAACGTCGGGCGGCAGGCAGTCCGGACGCGTACCGACGGACAGCGCAACAACGGACGGGTGCGAAATCGCAGCCGAAAACAGCCGCTCGAGATACTGCGCGGAAGCGTAAGTGTTAGTATGGCTCTGGAAATACGCGATGAACTTATCGCCGCAAAATTTCGAGCGGACGCGGGCTTTCGCGCGTTCGATCATGCCGCAGACATCGCCGTCGTAAGGCTCGGCAAAATCGCCGCTCCCGCCTTCGGAGCAGAAAACGCAGCCGCCGAAACCGACCTTCCCGTCGCGATTCGGACACGTCATGCCGCCGTCAAGCGCGAGTTTATAAACCTTGCCGCCGAACCGCCGCGTCAGATAATTTGACAGCGCGTTGTATCTCATGCTTCACTCTCCGCTTATATTGTAACATAAGCGACGGCGAAAGCACAACCGAAACGACGCAAAATCATCGCGCAATAAAATTATTCCGCTGACTTTCGACGGAACCGACGTTCGCAATGCGGATATGATTTCATATTAAATCCTCCGTTATTTATGCATACTAACGACAATTTACATTGCGTAATGTCGTTTATGAAATATCCATATTATATCATTATATAACGACAATGTAAACTGCTTGTTGTCTATAATGCGAGGAATATCAAATGGCTATTTCAAAAGAGTTTCAAAAAAGATTTATCGAACTGACAAACGATATAGATATTAAAAGCAAGGAGAAAAAAGCCGAAACCATCGGTATAAACCGTACTGTTTTCCAATGCGTATAACTACGGTATTGTCCCGAAAACGCCGTCTTTAATCGATATTGCCGACTACTTCAATATTTCGGTTGATTATTTAATCGCATATACGGACGATGAATATTTCGATAAATCAAAGAGTCCGAAAACTTTTTTGGAACGTCCGGAAGAATTGCGTACGGAGCGCAACATCAACACCAGATATAAATTGGCTCGAGAACTATTGATACATCGGAATAACATAGCCCAATGGTACAAAATAAATTGCTTGCCGCTGATCGACGATCTGATAATCATTGCCGAATACTTCCATGTTTCGATCGATTATTTGCTCGGCAGAACGGACGACAGAACGCCGTATAAGTAAAACTTCACTCGTCGGAAAAATTAAAGGCGGAATCGTTTTTCGGGAAACGATTCCGCCTTTATCTTTTAAGTATTAAAACCGAAAACTTATTTATTTACATTTTCCGCATACCAATCCATTCATTAAAGTTCTCTGTTTTTTGTCATATGAGCTTATGCTCTCACTGAAATTTTGCTGCCGACGGCAAAATGGAGAAGCCGTTTTCGGATATTTCATTTCGAAATATCTCGCACCCGTTAATACATCTCCCAGCCGTCCACTACGCTTATGATCGGCTTTTTTCTTTTGTACGCATATTTGCAAGCCGTATACGCCCCGCCGCCGTGAAACATTAAGCCGGCTATGATATAATCGGATATATCGACAAGCTGTTTGTTCGTTTCGATTATCGCCAGACGCGGCGGGACTTTCTTTTCGAGAATATAAATACTGTCGTCGAAGCAATCCGGCAAAGAGAACGCATACTCCGCGCCCGCTTTCGAGTACGGAATATAAGAAAGTGTCATGGTATTCTTTATATGCGGATACTTCTTTTTAAGGTTGTGTACCAGACGACTGCAATAGACGTCGAAATCGCCGCGAAAACCCGAGTAAAATTGCCCCACCCCTTTATTCTCGATAAGGTCGATAATAATGTTCGTCAGTTTTTCGTCGTACTGCAGAACGTTCATTTTACGATGTCCGAAAAAAGTACATGATTTCATAAGTAATATTTTTTAGTCAAATAATATTTTTTTAATCAAAAGTCGATAATATTGACTAATTCCGATATGAGGATATTATAACATATCATTAGTCAAAAATATAGAATTTTGACTAAAATAATTAAAAAAATAGGGTGGTATTATGGCTAAAAATCCGGAAAGCGCGTCTAACAACGTATCCGCGACGTTTCAAAGCAGAATCAAACAGATAATAGACGACCAGGAATGCGAGAAAAAAGATTTTCCGAAACGCGTAGGCGTGAGCAGAGATGTGATTATCCGCGCGACAAGGTACGGAATTATTCCGAGCTTGAAATCTCTTATCAAAATCGCGGATAAGATAAATGTTTCTTTGTATTATCTGTTGGGCGAAACGGATAACAACGAATTCTATGCGTCCGAGCACCCGACCGATTTTCACGCCAGGCTCAGACAGCTGACCGACGAACGCGGCGAAAAGTTCTCGACTGTATCGAATAAAATGCCTTTCGCGTACAATTCCATCTACGAATGGATCAGAACGGGTTGCCTGCCCTCCCTCGAACATATCAGACCGTTAGCCGAATATTTCGGCGTTTCGATCGATTACCTGCTCGGCAGGACCGACGACAGAACGCCGTATAAATAAAAAACGCCGTCCCTCATGCGAAGTACGGCGTATAGAACATACCGTTCGTCGCGTGCTGTCAGGCAAACAAATTCCTCGGAATGAGGTTTGTGCGATTTCAGAGTATAGTTCTACCGATACTATACTCATTCCGAGAAAAAAATATTTAATTTGCCTGACTGTTATATTCTATCAAATAATGTAAACTATGTCAATAACAAAATGACTACTGTCAAAACAAAAACGATACGGCTCTGCTTTAGGACCGGAAATTTGGATAGTAAATTTCCTCCGAATGTCCGTTAGTTGCTTTTTCGTGCAAATTCTCATGTTTGTTAGTTGCTTTTTCGTGCAAATTCTCATGTTCGTTAGTTGCTTTTTCGTGTTTCATGTGATATAATATCCTCAAACAGACAATCGAGGGCATTTTTATGATTCTCAAACGAAAAATTTATCAAGACCTTATTGAATGGAAAAAAACGAGTAACGGTTCTACCGCGTTGATGATAGACGGCGCAAGGCGTGTCGGGAAAAGTTTCGTCGCCGAAGAATTTGCAAAAAACGAATATAAAAGTTATATCATCATTGATTTCGCAAATATCTCCAAAGATATCGAAAATATGTTTTCCAATGAAAGATATGATTTAGATCTGTTTTTCCAAAAACTATCGACTTTTTACGGCGTCGTGCTCTATCCGAGAGAGTCGCTTATCGTATTTGACGAAGTACAACAATTCCCCGCCGCAAGACAGTTCATAAAATACCTTGTTGCCGACGGGCGGTATGACTATCTTGAAACGGGTTCGCTTATTCGCCTTAAAAAGAACACGCAGAATATCGTGATCCCTTCCGAAGAAGAACATATCGAAATGTTTCCTATGGACTTTGAGGAGTTTCTATGGGCATTGGAAGATAACGTTACGGTACCGTCGCTCAAAGAATTCTATGATAAACGCCGTCCTCTCGGTGACGCTGTTCACCGCAAAGTAATGAACTGTTTTAAGCAGTATATGCTTGTCGGCGGTATGCCTCAAGCTGTGCTTGCCTATCTTCCGGATAAAAGTTTCGAACGCGCAGACCGGGCAAAACGAACTATTCTGAACCTGTATCGTGAAGACGTTACCAAATTTGCGGAAGGTTATGAAGATAAGGTCTTTGCAATTTTCGATAACATTCCCGCGCAGCTCTCCAAAAAGGAAAAAAAATATAAACTTTCTTCTCTTGGAACGGAAGCGCGATTCAGGACTTACGAGGATGCTTTCGTATGGCTTCACGAAGCAATGATTATCAATCAGTGCTATAATTGCACCGATCCAAACATAGGTCTTGCGCTAAGTTCAGACCATACAACACAAAAATGCTACGTGAGCGATACCGGACTACTCGTCACGATGGCTTTTATGGATTTACCTTACATTCAGAACGAACTTTACAAGTCCATTCTATTCGATCGGCTGAATATAAACGAAGGTATGCTTATGGAAAATATCGTTGCTCAAATACTGAGAAGAAACGGACATAAGCTCTATTTTTATTCCAGAAGTGATTCCTTACATCGGGAAAACCATATGGAAATTGATTTTCTCATCTCCGAAAACCGTAAAATTTCGCCTATCGAGGTAAAATCAGGCAAATACCAAATCCATTCGTCGCTTGATAAATTTATGGCGAAATTCAAAGGCAGATACAGACAGCCGTACATTCTTTATACCAAAGACCTGATGATGAAGGACGATATTCTGTATCTTCCGGTCTATATGGCTATATTTCTGTAAATCCTTACGAAAAATATATATTTTTATATTGCGCCGATATGTATTATGCACTATAGTCAAAAACCCCGCAAGAGCTGTATCCGAGCGGGGTTTTCGGTTTACTATGATCGGATTTTACGCCTTTTATTATCTTATGAAATTCGTCGTGATCTTTTCGTTTTCGGGCGCGGTCACTCCCGCCTTTCTGCCCGCGTCGATACACTTCAATATCC
>CANDJX010000077.1 GCA_947385185.1 uncultured Clostridia bacterium | reverse complement strand
CGAGATTCCTGTAAGTGACTGGAGTTCAGACGTGTGCTCTTCCGATCTTTGTGCTGGATGAGCCATACGAACTATGTCGAAAAACTCCCGGAAGGCTTTTCCGTCACTGCGACTACGCCCACTTGTCCCGTCGCTGCCATGGAGAACGCTTCGCTCGGATTGTACGGCGTGCAGTTTCATCCCGAAGTTATGCACACCGAGGAGGGCGAGAAAATCCTGCGTAATTTCCTGTACAACGTCTGCGGGGCGAAGGGCGATTGGACTATGGGCAATTTCGCGTCGCGTACCATTGCGTCGCTCAAGGAAAAAATCGGGGACAAAAAAGTGCTTTGCGCGCTGTCGGGCGGCGTGGATTCCGCCGTCGCCGCGACGCTCGTACACAAAGCGTGCCCGAATCTTGTATGCGTTTACGTCGACCACGGTCTTATGCGTAAAAACGAAACGGAGGAGATCGTGCGTGTGTTCCGCGACGAGCAGGGCATGAGCCTGATCGCGGTAGACGCGGGCGAGCGTTTTCTGAAAAAGCTCAGAGGCGTGACCGAACCCGAAAAGAAGCGCAAGATCATCGGCGCGGAATTTATCAAAGTGTTCGAGGAGGAAGCGAAGAAAATCGGCGCGGTCGATTATCTCGTACAGGGTACGATCTATCCCGACGTGATTGAGTCTGGACTCGGCGCGGGCGCTAAGATAAAGAGCCACCACAACGTCGGAGGCTTGCCAGACGTGGTCGATTTCAAAGAGATCGTCGAACCGCTCCGCGATCTGTTCAAAGACGAAGTGCGCGCCTGCGGCTTCGAAATAGGGCTTCCGGCGTCTATCGTAATGCGTCAGCCTTTCCCGGGACCCGGGCTCGGTATTCGCATTATAGGCGAAGTCACGGCGGAGAAAGTCGGGATATTGCAGGAAGCCGATTATATTTATCGCGAGGAGATCGCAAAAGCCGGACTCGATAAAGAGATATGGCAGTACTTTGCGGTGCTTACCAACGTTCAGACAGTGGGCGTTATGGGCGACGAACGTACCTACGATCACGTGTGCGGCATTCGCGCCGTCACGAGCGTGGACGGAATGACGGCGGATTGGGCGCGCATTCCTTACGACGTGCTCGAAACCATTTCTTCGCGTATAGTAAACGAGGTAAAGGGCATTAACCGCGTAGCGTACGATATTACGTCCAAACCTCCCGCAACGATTGAATGGGAATAATGTGACCGTATATTATTGTAAACAGCCGAACCTTAGCGGTTCGGCTGTTTTTGCGTATCATTTGTTTTTTATCGGGAAATATTCTACTATACCGGAACTCAGCTTTACATTATATTCCAAACAACGGAGGTAAAAAACAATGAAGTACAGGGAATGGCTCGGTCAATGGTTGGAATTATATATCAGACCGAGCGTCAAATCGCGCACGTACGAAAAGTATGCTTGCGCGGTCAGGCTGTATATACAGCCGCATCTGGGTGAGTATACGCCGGACGAACTGAGCGTTACCGTTCTGCAGGAGTTCGTCAACACGCTTCTCGGCAATCGCGACAGCGGTATGGGACTTTCTCCGAACACCGTGAGCGACATTATATCTATGGTTCAGCAATCGCTCGAACAAGCTGTTCATACGGGCTTACTCGAACGGCATTTCGCGGGTATGATGTGCAGACCGAAGTCGGAGGAGGCAGGCTCGAAAGTGAATTGTTTCGCGCTTACCGAACAACGCAGAATAGAGGAATACGTTTTCCGCAAAAAAGACGTTTCGCTTTACGGCATTCTGATCACCATGTATACGGGGCTTCGCATAGGCGAACTGCTTGCGCTTACGTGGGACGACATCGATATGAAACGGTGCCTGATGACGGTATCGAAAACGTGCCGCGACAGTTAGGACGGCGGATACGTCAAACTTCTCGGCTCGCCGAAAACGCCGAGCTCTTACCGCATAATCCCCATACCGCGCCAGGTAATGCCGTATATACGTCAGATGAAAAGAAAAAGCGGATGCGATTACGTCATCAGCCGTCGCGGCAACGCGGTGTCCATACGTTCTTATCAGCGTACTTTTGCGCGGATTCTGAAAAAGCTCAACGTCAAGCATCTCGGTTTTCATGCGCTCAGGCATACGTTCGCCACCCGCGCGATAGAAAACGGTATGGATATAAAGACGTTGGCGGACATAATGGGACATAAAAGTCCGGCGATCACGCTTTCGACTTACGCCCATTCGCTCGCGCCGCATAAAAAATCGATGATGAACAAACTGGGGAAGATCCTTGCCGACGGGCGACCCGTCATGAGAAAAACGAAATGAAGTAAGAAAAACGCAAGCGGCGTAGGGAAGAACACCCGACGCCGCTTTTCGTATAGCCCGTTTTTACGTTAAGGATTATCTCGCCGCAACGATTTCGATTTCCACGAGCGCGCCCGCGGGAAGATTGGATACTTCGACGCACGAGCGGGCGGGGGAATCGACGGCGAACGTTTCGCCGTACAGCGCGTTTACTTTGCCGAAATCCCCGATGTTCTTTATGAACACTGTCGTTTTTACGACGTTTTCCGGCGTAAGCCCGACTTCTGCGAGAAGCGCGGCAATATTTTTCAGGACCTGTTTCGTCTGTCCCTCGATGTCGGTCGCCGCAATATTTCCGATTTCGGGATCGATCGCGATCTGTCCCGAGAAGAATATCAGACTGCCGACTTCGACGCCTTGCGAATAAGGTCCGATAGGTTGGGGAGCTTTGTCCGTATAAACTATTTTTTTCATGTCAGCCTCCTTAAAAGCAGATAAATCAATATTCGGTTTCTTGTGCGTCAAGCGGGTTTATCAACGCGTTAAAGCACTTTGAGTCCGTTTTCGACCAATGCGCGCGCCACGCGTTCGCTGTGTTCCCGTCCGCCTACTTCGCAACCTATGTGGAGGATCGTTTCGTTAAGCTCGAGATCTGCGTGCGTGCGGTCGTAAGTTATGGAAATGACGTTCGCGCCTTCGCCGGCGAGAATATGCGAAACCTTTTCGAGCATACCCGGCTTATCCTGAAGCTGTATGGAAAACTCGATTTTGCGTCCGCGCTTGACAAGACCCTGTTCGATTATTTTTCCGATAGTCGACACGTCTATGTTTCCGCCCGAAAGCAGGCAGGCGACTTTTTTGCCTTTTACGTCGAGTTTGCCGGACAGTATGAGGGCGAGGGTAGTCGCGCCGGCGGGTTCGACGACCATTTTCGTGCGTTCGATGAGGTGAATAATCGCGGAAGCTATGTCGCCGTCGCTTACGGTCATTACGTCGTCTACGTACTCGTTGATGATTTTCATCGTAGTTTCGCCCGGGTTTTTGACCGCAATACCGTCGGCGATCGTGTGGATATAATCGAGCGCGATATGCTGTTTTTCTTTGAATGACAACGCGACGGCGGGCGCGCCTTCGCTCTGTACGCCGATCACGCGGCATTTCGGGTTGATATTCTTTACCGCGCACGCCACGCCCGAAAGCAGACCGCCTCCGCCCGCGGGGACGATGACGACGTCGAGGTCGGGAACTTCCTCGAGCATTTCGATTCCTATCGTGCCCTGACCCGCAATGACGTCTTCGTCGTCGAAGGGATGAATGAATACCGCGCCTTCATCTTTTTCGATCTCTCTCGCGCGGCGATAACTGTCGTCGTAATAATCGCCGTACAGCTCGACTTTCGCGCCGTAGCCTTCGGTTGCAACTATCTTCGCAATGGGCGTGGTCTTGGGCATGACGATCGTCGCCTTGACTCCCATGCTCGTTGCCGCGAACGCGCAACCCTGAGCGTGATTGCCCGCGCTCGACGCGACTATCGATTTGAGGTTTCCGCTTTCGTGGAGCTTCGCGATTTTGTTATACGCGCCGCGCACCTTGAACGAGCCTGTTTTCTGCATATTCTCGCACTTGAGATACACCTTGCCGCCGGTCATTGCCGAGAACGTGGAGGAGTAGTCGAGCGGCTTGCGCTGAACGATCTTTTCCAGCCTTGTTTTAGCTTCTCTGATTTTTTCGAAGTCCATTATTTAAGTCCCGTTAAAATAAATTTCGTATATATTATCGTAGTTTTTTCCCCGAATGTCAAATAATTTGACCGTGAATAACGAGTATTTTATAAAAAGCCGTCTTGACTTTCGCCGCGGATTGTGCTATTATTCGTTTATGGGAAAAATAACGGAAATTAGCGCGCAGAAGAACAATAAGTCGCGCGTGAATATCTATATCGACGGCGAGTTTGCCGTCGCTCTCGAAGCTATTACGGCGCTCGGAGCGGGTCTTAAAGTGGGCTCGGACGCCGATAAAAAGTCTTTGCTCAGACTTCAGACCGAAAGCGACGGGGAAGCGGCGCTTAAAAAAGCGACGGACTATCTGTCCCGCCGCGCACGGACCGAACGCGAGCTCCGCGATTATCTTTCGGGCAAGGGGTACTCGGAGCGCGTAACAGACGGCGTGATCGGTAAATTGAAGAATTACGGCTACGTCGACGACGAAGGATTCGTCGAGTCGTACACGGAAACGTATTCGGTTACGCGCGGAAAGCAGAGGATAAAGCGTGATTTGCTTCGTCACGGCGCGCAGCCCGAACTGGTGGAAGCCGCTATCGGAGAAATAGGAGACCAACGCGAAGCGGCGGAACGCGCCGCGGAAAAATATCTGCGCACCCGTCCGTTCGACGGAAGAAAACTTGCCGCGCATCTTCTCGGCAAAGGCTTCGAGTGGGACGACGTAAATCATGCCGTGCGCCTTTTCGGAGGGAAGGAGGAAGAATGACCGGAGTTTATTCCGTAGAACAGATCAGGCAAGCCGAACGTTGCGTTTTCGAAAGCGTCGGCGAAGACGAACTCATAGAACGCGCCGCTTGCGCAATGCTTGCCGAAATAACGAAATTCGATTTCGACGAGGCGGTCGTATACGCCGGCGGAGGGAACAACGGCAGCGACGCGCTGTCCGTCGCGTTGCTTCTGACCGAATCGGGGAGAAAAACGCGTGTCGTGACGTGCTCGGACAGGCGCAACTGCTACGTGGAAAAAAGATTGTCGAAACTCGCGGAAAAAGGAGTGAAAGTGCAGAGTATTATGCGTGACATAGCTCCGATTTCGAGCAAAAATATCATTATTGACGGTATTTTCGGCATAGGACTAAACGCCGAGGTCAAAGGAGAAATTGCGGAAGCTATCGACAAAATCAACGCTTCGGGCGCAACAGTCGTGTCCGCCGACGTTCCGAGCGGACTTCACGCAGACACTGGAAAGGTCATGGGAAAAGCGGTCGAAGCCGACGTTACCGTTACTTTCTCGGGCTTGAAACAAGGACTCATTATAGGCGAGGGCAGAAACTATGCGGGCAAAACGGTCGTTGCGGATATAGGGATCGGGCTGCCCGAGCCGACGATGGGAGTTACGGATAAGTCCGACGTAATCCTAACCAAACGTAAAACGGTTTCGAACAAAGGCAATTACGGCAACGTGAAAATTATAGCCGGGAGTCCGACTATGATCGGAGCGTCCCTTCTCGCGCACGAATCGGCGGGAGCCGCTCTGCGCAGCGGTTGCGGTTACGCCGTACTCTGCGTGCCCGAAAGCCTTGCGGCGGTATATCAGTCGCGCGTGAAAGAGGAAATGCTTTTTTTCATGCCCGACGAAAGCGGGCGAATTATGTACGACGAACGCGTTCTCGATAAGATCATGACGAAAACGTCGAGTATCGTTATAGGTATGGGACTGGGCAGGAACGACGAAATAATTAAAATCATACGCTATATTGCGGCACATTTCGACGGCACGCTCGTTATCGACGGCGACGGTCTGAACGCGCTTGCAGCCGATCTTTCCGCAGTCTGCGAACATAAATGCAAGCTGATTCTGACCCCGCACGTCGCCGAGTTTATGCGTCTGTCGAAGGACGACGGCGTTTTGCCGGATACCGAGCGCACGCGACTGCTCGCCGAGCGGCTCGACGCGGTAATCGCGATGAAAAGCGCGACGACGGTAATCAGCGACGGAAAGCGGATCGCATTGAACACGACGGGAAGTCCGGCAATGGCTAAAGCGGGAAGCGGGGACGTGCTCGCGGGCATGATCGGCGCGCTTGCCGCAGGATCCGATCCTTTCGCCGCCGCGGTGCGCGCTTGTTATTTCTTCGGCAAAGCGGGAAGTCGCGCCGCCGGGATCAAAGGCGAATATTCCGTGCTCGCTTCGGATATAGTTTTACTACTGTAATATTATATAGCGTTATAAAAAATCGGGCGCAAGTTATGATTTTAACTTACGTCCGATTTTTTATATAAAACGTGAATTTCCGAAACAGAACGACGCTTTTGCGAGAACCCGTCCGGATTAAGTATTTTATGCGAATCCGAGAGAAATAAGTAACGCTCGGTTGACGCGGTTCATAGTCCGTTCGTCCAGACTGCCGAGTTTGGATTTCAACCGCCGCTTGTCGAGAGTCCTTATCTGCTCGAGCAGGATTACGCTGTCTTTAGGCAGACCGAACTGACCCTGCGCGACTTCGATGTGCGTCGGGAGTTTGGCTTTCGTCATGCGGCTGGTGATCGCGCCCGCGATAATAGTAGGCGAATACTTGTTGCCGACGTCGTTCTGCAACACGATAATGGGGCGAATGCCGCCCTGTTCGCTCCCGACCACGGGGCTGAGGTCGGCATAAAAAATATCACCCCTTTTTATCGTTATCTCCATTAGCAATCGAGAGATTGAGTTCTCCCATCTCCTTATATCCTTCGGCCATCTCCGCTTGATTTATACTATGCGGAGCGGGGAAGTATTTGTTCACGATTTCGCTTACCAGTCTGTCCACGCTTATGCCCCGCTGCTCTGCGAGAATCGGAAGCAGCTGCTCCAGTTCTCCGATGTCCAAATTGATTATTACCATATACCTTGCCTCTAATCGGTAGTCTGCGCAAAAATCTTGTCGAATATTCGCGTCAAAAGGCAAGTCGGTCGCATTTGCCTCAAAACGCTTGCACTTTTTTTCGGAGCGTGGTATAATGGCAAAGCCGTGATAGACGGGGAGCCAGCGGTGCCCTGTACCTGCAATCCGCTACAGCAGGGTCGAATGCCGTTCGCGGCGCAGAATGTGGAAGGTAAGTTGTAAGTAAGTGGCGTTGACCTCAGGGTCTTGTGCAACGCTCTACTGTGAACCGTGTCAGAGCTTGACCGCAGCAGCACTAAGCAGGTCTTTGCGTGTGCCACAAGTAAGCTTTGAGCGAGCTAACTGCTTGCGTGACTCTTCGGCGTTTTGCGTCAATAACGGATTCACGGTTTTTTTGAATAATAAAAGGGGCGAGAGCGTTGTTATGCTTCTCGCCCTTTTTATTGTTGCGCGGCTTATAAGCTGCGCGATAGGTTCGTCAGCCGTCGCATTGTCCTCGGTCATTTACGGGGTTGTAAATTCCCGTCGGGCAACGCTCGGACTTCCTGCTCTCGCTTGCTTCTAAGCCGCGCAAATCGCTCATCATAGCTTGCGATAGTTCGTCAGCCGTCGCATTGCCCTCGGTCATTTACGGGGTTGTAAATTCCCGTCG
>CANDJX010000076.1 GCA_947385185.1 uncultured Clostridia bacterium | reverse complement strand
TGTAAGTGACTGGAGTTCAGACGTGTGCTCTTCCGATCTGAGGAAGTATGAAAAAGAAAAACGTCAGATCAAAACAAACCAAAAACAGGAAAGGACGCAACGATCGTAGGTCGGCGGATATGGACAAGTCGTCGGGTTCTCGCAGGTCGGCGGACTTCCGCAAAAAGAAGAAAGAAGAAAAACTCGTATCGGGAGTATATCGCGGCACGGGTAAGGGCTTTGCTTTCCTTACGCCGGACGGCGGCGGCGATGACATTTTCATTCCGCCCGCAGGACTCGGCGGCGCGCTTAACGGCGATCGCGTTACCGCGGCCGTAACGACGGACTTAAACGGAAGAAGCGAAGCGCACGTAAAAGAAGTCACTCAGCAAACGACGGTCTACGTTGTGGGCACTTACGCGGAAACGAAGAACGGACAACCGGCAATAGTACCCGACGACGGAAAAGTCTGTCGTATGTTTATGATAAACGATATGCGCGGGTTAAAGCCAAAGCTCGGTTATAAGGTAGTCGGCGTTCCTGTCGAGCGGGAAGGCGATACGCTTTTCGGCGATCTGCTCGAAGTGCTCGGCGAGCCGAACGTGAAGAACGTCGATATACTTTCGATCGCGCGGGCTTACGGTTTAAGCGAAGAATTCCCGCCCGAAGTCGAAGCGGCGGCGCGCGCGGTCGAGTTCGAAGTAAAAGACGAGGACAAGGAAGGACGCGAGGACTTCCGCGGCGACACGGTCGTGACGATCGACGGTATCGACGCAAAAGACCTTGACGACGCCGTTTGCGTCAAGCGGAAGGGCTCGGGGTATGAACTTTACGTTCATATCGCGGACGTGTCGCATTACGTCCGCGAGAACAGCGTTATAGATAAAGAAGCGTTCAAACGCGGTACGTCCGTATATTTCCCGGGCAGTGTGTTTCCCATGCTTCCGCGCGAGCTCTCCAACGGCATTTGTTCGCTTAATCCGCAGGTAGATCGTCTTACGCTGTCATGCGTCATGAATATAGACAAAGCGGGAAACATAGTTTCGTCGCGCGTGACGAAAGGCATCATAAAGACGGCGCGCAGAATGAATTACGATAACGTCGCGGCAATTCTCGAAGGCGACGAAAAGGAACGCGCGGAGAACGCCGACGTGTGCGAAATGCTCGATACGGCGCTCGAGCTCGCAAAATTACTGAACGATAAACGCCGTAAGCGCGGAAGTATCGAGTTCGAGCTTCCGGAGGCGAATATAATCCTCGACGACGGCGGCGTATGCGTGGACGTACAGTTGTACGAGCACAAGATCAGTCATACGGTCGTCGAGGAGTTTATGCTTGCAGCAAACGAATCGGTGGCGGCGATTTTCGACAAGATGAAAGCGCCGTTCGTGTACAGAGTGCACGAAGCTCCTCCGCCCGAAAAAGAACTGGCATATATAGATTATCTCGAAACGCTCGGCATATCGTTCTCGGGCGGCGCGCCGTGCGATTATGCGGCTTTGCTCGAAAGCGTGAAAGGATCTCCGAACGAGCGCGCGATAAGCCGAATCGGTCTGCGCTCAATGTCCAAAGCCAAATATATGACTAAAGACGTCGGACATTTCGGTCTTGCGCTCAGGCATTACTGTCATTTTACCTCGCCGATAAGGCGTTATCCCGATCTTCAGATTCACCGTATAATATCCGGATATCTGGCGCACGGCGGCGCATATATCAAGCGTTACGCCAAAATCGTAGCCGAAGCCGCTTCGCAAAGCTCGGTACGCGAGCAAATTGCGATGACGGCAGAACGCCGCGCCGACGATATGAAAAAAGCGGAGTTTATGAAATCGAAGATCGGCGAATGTTTCGACGGCATGATTTCGTCGGTGACCGAGTGGGGATTGTTCGCCGAGCTTCCGAATTGCATCGAGGGATTGATCCGTAAAGAAAACCTGGGCGAGGACACCGAATATAACGAAAAACTCCATTCGCTTAAAGCGGGCGAGAAGGTCTGGACTATAGGTTTGCCCGTGCGCGTCAGATGCGATTCGGTCGAAAACGGCAAAATCAATTTCAAACTCGCGGAAGACGGCATAACGGAATAAAAAACGACATAATAGAATAATTTATAACAGTATAGAACAATATTTCTAATTTTTTGACCAAAAAAAGGAACGGAAACAGCCTTCGTTCTTTTTTTCATGTTTTTTCTTAAAAAATGATACTTGTGGGGAAAAATTTGGAGAAAAATGGTCATTTGTGGTTGACAGCTACAAATAGAATGTGATATATTATACGCAAGAAACGAAAAGGAGGCGAACCGTATGTTTTTGACAGGCAGAAGCAGTCATCAGCTTGACGACAAAGGCAGAATAAGAATACCGGCAAAGTTCAAAGACGCGCTCGGCCCGAATCCTTACGTTACGATCGGAAAAGATCATTGTCTGTACATTTTCCCGCGAGATAAAGCGGAGCGGATTTTGTCCGATAAGTTCGACGGAGTGGACGGCTATGCCGCAGATCCCAGACTCGACGTAATGCGCGAGATATTCTCGAACGGAGATTTCGTCGAAGAGGACAAGCAGGGCAGAATAACGCTTCCGTCGTATTTGCTCGGATACGGCAAAATTCGGAAGAACGTTATCAGTATCGGCGTCCGCGATCGTGTCGAGCTGTGGTCGGAAGAAGTATGGCGGGAGTATGAAAACTCGATAGATCTCGACGATATATTCAACAGTATGGGAAAGGAGCCGAAAGCCGACTGATGTTTTATCACACTCCGATAATGCTTAACGAAGTGCTTGAAATCCTCGACGTAAAAGAGGACGGACTGTATTTCGACGGCACGCTCGGCGGCGGCGGACATTCCCTCGGAATAATGAGAAACGGCGGTAGGGTAATTGCGACCGATCTCGACGGCGACGCGATCGCTTATGCGGGAAAGTTATTCGACGAAGAAGGATACGAAGGTCGGTATAAGCTCGTCAGAACCAATTTCAAGAATTTTGCCGAAGTGCTCGACGACGACGGAATCGATAAAATCGACGGAGCGTTACTCGACCTCGGGGTTTCGTCGCATCAGTTCGACGAACCGTCGAGAGGATTTTCTTACCGATACGATGCGCCGCTCGATATGCGTATGGACAATCGCGGCGGAATGACGGCTTACGACGTGGTGAACGGCTACAGTCCCGAAGAATTGCTCAAAATTCTGTACGAGTACGGCGAAGAGCCTTTCGCCAGACGCATAGTAAGCGGTATCGTGCGTCGGCGCGAAACCGACAGCATAAAGACGACCGGTGAACTTGCGGAGATCATAGAAAACAGCGTACCGCACAGAAAAGGCGGTCACCCCGCGAAACAGACGTTTCAGGCGCTTCGCATAGAAGTAAACGGAGAACTGGACGGGCTGGGCGAAGCGGTAGAGGGTATCATAAGGCGACTTAAGAGCGGCGGAAGATTATGCGTAATAACGTTCCACTCGCTCGAAGACAAAATAGTAAAAAGAACAATGAAAACAATGGCGACAGACTGTCTGTGCGATAAATCGTTACCGATTTGCGTGTGCGGTCACAAAGCCGAGATAAAGATAATAAAAACAAACAAAAAAGCTTCAGAGGAAGAGCGGAACAGCAACAGCAGAAGCAAGAGCGCGTCGCTCAGAGCGGCGGAAAAATTGTAATAATAATCAAGGAAGGAAAATACAATGGTAACAAGCAAAAGACGTATTGAACGTGACGAAGACAGGTTCGGCGGTTTTGCCGAGGTTGACGATACTTACAGAGCGGAAGCGGATCGCAGAGAGTTCAGCGACGATCTGCTTAATATGCGCAGCTATGTTGCCGAACCCGAAAAAAAGGAAGAAACGGAAGCGCCTCGTATAGCTCCTCTGTATGAGCCATCTACGACCGAGAAGCTCGAAGCCGAGGTACGCGGCGAAGCTGCCGTCGCTCCGGTAAAGAAATCGGCGCGGGAAGTAATGCCGGACATAATGGCGCGCAGACGCGAAGAAAAGGTAGAACGCAGCGTAGTCACCCCCGTAATAAAAGAGCGTAAACTTACGCCTACCGCAAAACGCGCGCTTGTAATTTATATGAGCATCGTACTCGCGATAGTTACGGGTATCATAGCGACGGGCGTGGCGGTAAGCAGCGTTTCGGCTCAGATAGTCGACTATGAAACGACGATAGCAAGTCAGGAAGAAACGATTGCGACCCAGCGCGAAGGGCTTGCGTTGCTCGATAATTCGGCGGTTATTGCGGATAAAGCGGAACAGCTCGGAATGGTGGCGATCGAAAACGGCGAAGTGAATTCGTTTGACAAACTCGGGATCGGCGGGAATACGGAAGACGAAAGCGGAATATTCGACAGTATACGCGATTGGTTCAATTCTGTATTCGGAGGCTGATTTATTGCATCAAAGCAACAGTATAACTAAGACACGAAAGAGGTTATTGATAGTACTTGTATCAATAGCCTTTTTGTTTTGTATGCTTGCGGGCAGGCTGTTTTATCTGCAGATAATAAAAGGCGAGTTCCTGACTTCCAAGGCTACGGATCAATGGTACCGCGATATACCGCTCAATGCGCCGCGCGGGATCATATACGACCGCGAGGGAGACGTTCTTGCGGATAACGACGTGGTATACACCGTTTACGTTCGTCCGAACGCCGTGACCGACGATGGCGCGGTCGCCGCGTTGCTCTCGTCCGAACTTTCGATCGAACGCGAAAAAATCGAGGATATGTTAGGTCAGTCCAAAAGCGAAGTGACGGTCGCACGGCAGGTTTCGCCCGAGATTGCGGACAGAATAGA
The DNA here is from genome assembly GCA_947385185.1 of uncultured Clostridia bacterium. Classification (GTDB taxonomy): domain Bacteria; phylum Bacillota; class Clostridia; order Christensenellales; family Pumilibacteraceae; genus Protoclostridium. Next base: position 2,926 of record CANDJX010000076.1, on the reverse strand, counting down.
AACAGCGGATCTTGCCGGAGTGTATTCGGTCGCCGGATACAAGCGGAATTATCCTCACGGCAATATGCTTTCCAAAGTCATAGGTTTTACGAACATCGACGGCAAAGGTCAGAACGGACTCGAAGGATATTACGACAAATATCTTTCGGGAACGGACGGTTATCTCTATTCTTCCGCGGACATAGCGGGAAGGGAAATAGAGGACGGCGCGGTCAGATACGTCCCCGCCGTGCGCGGATGCGATATGACGTTGACGATAGATTCCGCCATTCAGTCGTTCGCGGAAAGCGCGGCGGTATCGGCGCAACTGGAATGGGGCGCAAAGTCGTGTTCGGCAATAGTAATGGACGTAAACAGCGGAGCGGTACGGGCAATGGCGTCCTATCCTTCGTATAATTTGAACGATATACCGCGCGACGATATTGACTTGCTCAATCTTCTGTCTAAAAATCAGCTCGTGACCGACGTGTACGAGCCGGGTTCGACTTTCAAGATCTTTACGACCGCGGCGGCGCTTTCATGCGGAGCGACAAGTACGGCAAGCAGGTTCTATTGCCCCGGCTATCATATCGTGGACGGACAGCGTATAAAGTGTTGGCGTACGATAGGGCACGGATCGCAGTCGCTTGCCGAAGGCGTAAAAAACAGCTGTAACGTCGTGTTCATGAATCTTGCGCTGTCTACGGGCACCGAAAGACTGTATTCCTATCTGCACGGTTTCGGATTCGGAAGTAAGACCGGGATAGATTTTTTCGGCGAAAGCTCGGGCATTATGATGAACGAGGCGAGCGTAAAGAACGTCGACCTCGCGCGTATCGGTTTCGGTCAGGCGGTCGCAGTAACGCCCGTACAGCTTATCTCGGGAGTGTGCGCGGCGGTAAACGGCGGCACGCTTTACACGCCGTATTTTCTTGAAAGCGCGCGCGGAGCGGACGGAAGTACCGTATACGAGCATACTCCCGAAGTCCGCGGCAACCCGATCTCGTCGGACGTCAGCGCGCTTCTCCGCGAAATGCTGGTCGGCGTAGTAGCCGAAGGCGGCGGATCGAAAGCGGGCGTGGAAGGAATAAAAATAGGCGGAAAAACGGGTACCGCGCAAAAGTACGAAAACGGTCATGTCGCGCAGGGAAAATACGTTTCGTCGTTCGTGGGGTTCGCGCCTGCGGACGATCCGAAATACGCGGTGCTTTTCATAGTAGACGAACCGTCCGGGTACGTATATTACGGAAGTCAGACCGCCGCGCCTTATGCCGGACGGATATTTTCGAGAATAGCCGATTATGAGGGTTGGGAGCGTTCGACTGGCGAAGAAAAACAATATATAGATATGCCCGAAGTGACGGGACTGAGCGCGGAAGAAGCCGTAGCCATACTCGAAGCGGCAGGACTGAAAGTGGATCTCGTCGGGAGCGGAAAGGTAATTTCGACTACGCCCGCGGCAGGGCTTAAGGTCGAGGTCGGCGACGTTGTACTCGTCAGACTCGAATACGACGATCCGCCCGACAGCTCCTGAAACGCTTCGGCTCGCGAAATTTGACTACTTTTGTTTTTGATGATTCATACGTAAGAAAATGCTATATAATTGTGCAGGCAAGGGGGTTCTTATGCTTCTCAAAAAAATAATGGACGTGGATTCCGATATTGAAATAAGCGGTATCGGTTACGGCGATAAATGCGAGTCGGGCTGGCTTTATTTTTGCCTGAACGACGTCAGACTGAAAAGCGATACGGCGTTCGCGGAAGCTCGCGGCGCGGCGGCGATCGTTACGGATACGGAAACCGAAACGACGTTGCCGCAGTTTATAGGCGAGGACGTTCGTTCGCGTTTTGCGTGCGCATCGGCGGCTTTTTACGGTAATCCCGCCGACAGCATGACCGTGATCGGCATAACGGGCACTAACGGCAAAACGACCACGGCGCATATCGTAAAAAGCATAATGGAAGCGGACGGGCATAAGACGGGTCTTATAGGCACGAACGGCGTCGTTATAGGCGACAAGACTTACGCCGCCACGCTTACGACTCCGGATCCGCCCGAGCTGCACAGATTGTTTGCCGAGATGCGCGACAGCGGCGTGGAAGCGGTGGTGATGGAAGTTTCAGCGCACGCGCTTGCGCTTAAAAAAGTGGACGGTTTCCGTTTTACCGTTGCGGCGTTTACGAATCTGACTCAGGATCATCTCGATTTTTTCAAGGATATGCAGACTTACGGCAACGCCAAAAAAACGCTTTTCACCCCTGCGCGCGCCATGTCCGCGGTCGTCAACGTAGACGACGAAACGGGCATAGAAATCGCACGCACGGCGCATATACCCGTCGTTACTTACGGCTGCGAGAATCCGAGCGACGCATTCGGTATAGAATATCGCGCGACGGCAAAGGGCTGCAGATTCGTCGCCAATATTATGGACGACATAATGACGCTCGAATATTGCGCTCCCGGCAGATTCAATATGAGCAACGTGCTTTGCGCCGCTACGATCGCGGGAATGCTCGGCGTTGAAGCCGACGTTATACGCCGCGGAGTAAAACGTGTAAACAAGGTGGACGGACGCTTCGAGATACTCGGCAAGCCGGGAAAACGCGTCGTCGTAGACTACGCGCATACTCCGGACGGGTTGGGTAAAATACTGACCGCCGTGCGTGAAATAACGCCGGGTCGGGTCATTGCGGTATTCGGCTGCGGAGGCGACCGCGACCGCGGCAAGCGCGCGCTTATGGGCAAAGTCGCAAGCGAGAAATCCGATTTTTCGGTCATTACGAGCGATAACCCCAGATCGGAAAACCCGATGGATATAATACGCGAGATCGCAGGCGGTTTTTCCGCTTCGAATTATATGATATCCGAAAACAGACGCGCCGCAATCGAGTGCGCGCTCGATATGTGCACGGAGGACGATACGGTCGTCATTGCGGGAAAAGGGCA
>CANDJX010000075.1 GCA_947385185.1 uncultured Clostridia bacterium | reverse complement strand
CGTACAGGAAATCCGCAGGCGCTCCGTTGATCTCTCCGTCGGCTTCCCGCGTATACGTCTTGGATACATTCCCCGCAGCTTCGAATCTGTACGAATATATTACAGGCTCGGGATCATCGGGATTGTCGGGAACTTCGGGATCGTCAGGATTCTCCGGTTCTCCGGGATCATCGGGGACATCGGGGTTATCGGGATCGTCCGGGTTATCGGGATTGTTTGGAATATCCGGATTATTCGGTTCTTCCGGTTCTCCGGGCGTTACGGGGTCTCCGGGCTCGACGGGAGTTTCCTGTTTTCCCGGTTCTTCCTGCTCGATCGGCGGATTGCTTTCGGGCGGTATTTCTCCTTCGCCGCATGCAGTCAATGCACATACGCATACAAAAAAAGCGATTATTGCACAAACGACAATAATCGCCCTTACAGCATACTTCTTCATCTTTCGTCTCTCCTTTCGTACTATTATTATTCTTTTTATAATTTTCAGTCAGTCGGGATAATCGAGCCCCGTACTGCCGAGAACGTTGCGTTCGGGCAGAACTTCGAGCCCCTGTTTGCCGTCCTTTATGCATTTGAGAAGGAATATATGCGGTTTTTTACCGCCCGGACGAAGTATCTGCAGCACTTTAGGCATAAGACGTCTTTCGGTCGCGGCGTAAATCACCTCGTCCAGCCGCTCCGTAATATGAACGGTAAAAAATTTTCCGCCCGTCGAAAGCAGCCACGCCGCCGCGTCGAGCACGTCGTACAGCGTAAGCGCGACCTCGTGCCGCGCTATGCGCACTTCTTCGGTCAAGCTTTTTTCACCGCTCCCCGCTCTGCGGTAAGGCGGATTGCACGTCACTATAGTAAACGACCCCGCGGGATAAACGTTTTTAAGATCCTGAACCCGCATATTGAGTATCTCGACGGGCAGACCGTTTAACCGCGCGTTGCGCTCGGCAAGTTCCGCGACGGCTTTCTGGATTTCCACACCTACGGTGGGAATCCCCTTTTTGCCTGCGACGAGAACGGGCACTATTCCGCTTCCGCAACCGAGATCGATCGCGCGGTCGCGCGGCGTACCGCTCACGAAATTGGCAAGCTCCACCCCGTCCGTACCGAACGGGAAAAATCTGTCGTCCTGTACGAACTTTAACCCGTGCGTCTGTAAATCGCACACCGTTTCCATCAGTTTATCTTATACACTCCGTCGAGATTGCGGTACTGCTGGGCGTTATCGAGCCCGTAACCGATTATGTAAGGATTGCCGACGAGAGTAAAGGCGTTGAAATCGGGATCGATGTCAGACACTACGCGGCAATCGGGTTTATTGAGCAGCGTGGCTATTTTGACCGTTTTCGCGCCCTTTTCGTAAAAGTACGCTTTGAGCGCCTTGAGCGTCCTGCCCGTATCGATAATATCCTCGATAATAAGCACTTCCGCGCCGACGATCTCCGACTCGTCCACCGACGAATATTTCATATTCACCGTGCCGCCCGAGCGCATAAGTCCGCCCTCGGCGTTGTAGTAAGAGCTTGCGGCGACAAAACCGAACCGCACGTCGCGGTCGCGTATCGCCTTGACGAGATCGGCGTAAAAAAGCACTGCGCCTTTGATTACGCAGATAGCGAGCAAAGGTTTGTCGGCGGCAAAAGTATTTTCGATTTCTTCCGCCATTTCGGTAACGCGTTTACTGATCTGTTCCTGAGTATAGATCTGCGTGATTTTGCTGTCGGTCATATTTTTCTCCTTCCCCTGTAAGTCGCTTTTGCGTCGCTTTCGCCGCGGCGACCGTGGTTTTGTCTATTTTGATTTTTTCGCCCGTTGCAACGCCGATAACGGCGAGAACGTCGTTTCCGTGCGCGATATACATCAGTCGACTGCGCTCGTACCTCGGTATCTTCTTGTCTATAAGCCAATCGGACAGCGATTTTTCTTTCCCGCCGAACGGCGTGAACACGTCGCCGTCTTTCCGCGTGCGGATAACGGAGCCTTGCGGGATTTTATCCGAATCGAACACCGTTTCGGTCTTGCTTACTTTTACTTCGCATTTTTCCACCGTCACCGACGTTTGCGGAAAAATATGCTCGCCGAACCCGAACGCCGTTTCGCATTCGAATGCGCTCGCAGGTGTGAAAATCCGCACTCCGTCGGTTTCTTTTTCGGCTCTGTAGCCGTGCGGCAGATCGACGCCCGTTCCCGCGTTCTTTTCTTTCAGATTTTTTACCGCGATTATATGCGCTTCGGAAAAATCTTTTTTCAGTCCCGCCGCGGCGAAAGCCGCGATCACGTCCTCTCCGGCGCAATCGGCAGACAGTATCACCGACCCGTCCGATTGCGTTTCGAAGTCCTTGCCCGACTTTTCGAGTATTTTCCGCGCCGAGTCGCCGAGCCTGGCGATCGCTCCGTCGACGCCGGGATACCTGGAACGCACGAGCGGTAAGATTTCGCGCCGCAAAAAATTACGCGTATACACCGTATCGGCATTGGTCGAGTCCTCGACGTAACTTACGCCGTATTCTTTCACATATGCCGCGATTTCGGGTTTCGTTACATCAATCAGCGGACGGACGATAAATCCGTCGCGGACGGTCGGACCGACGAGTCCGCCGAGCCCCGAGCCGCGGAATATATGCATTAAGACCGATTCGGTACGATCGTAAGCGTTATGCGCCGTCATTACGACGGATACTCTGTCCGATTTCACGAGCTCGTCGAACAACGCTCTGCGCGCGAGCCGAGCCGCGGTTTCGAGGCTTTCGCCTCTTTCCGCCGCCGCTTCCGGAACGTCGATAAACCGACTTACGAGCGCAAGCCCGCGCGCCTTGCAATAGTCGGCGACGAACGCCGAATCGCGCGCCGATTCCTCCCCGCGTATACCGTGATCGACGTTTATCACGACGAGTCTTTCGCGCGGTAAAAGACAAAAACGGAGAAGGCAGTCGAGCAGACACATAGAGTCGCTCCCGCCGCTTACGGCGACGCCTACGCCGCCCGCCGCGGGAACGCTCGATTCAATCGCTCGTTTTACCTTTTCCGTCAGAGTCATGAATTTATTATCCTTTGGTCGAATAGTTGGGCGCTTCTTTGGTGATCGAAATATCGTGAGGATGGCTTTCGATGAGCGACGCGCTCGTGATCTTGACAAAGCGCGCGTTATGACGAAGTTCGTCTATACTGCCCTGTCCGACGTATCCCATACCGCTGCGCAGTCCGCCGATAAGCTGGAACACGATGTCGGCAAGCACTCCGCGGTACGGCACTCTGCCTTCGACGCCTTCGGGCACGAGTTTGGTTGTCGTCGACACGTCGCCTTGGAAATACCTGTCCTTGCTTCCGAGCGGCATTGCGCCCAGACTTCCCATGCCGCGGTACGACTTGAAACTTCTGCCCTGATATATCTCGAGTTCTCCCGGGCTTTCCTCGGTGCCCGCGAAAAGCGATCCGAGCATGACCGCGTTCGCGCCCGCCGCTATCGCTTTCGTGATGTCGCCCGAGTATTTGATACCGCCGTCGCCGATCGTCGCTTTGCCGAGCTTGTCCGCCGCCTCGCTGCAATCCATGATAGCCGTGATCTGCGGCACGCCTATGCCTGCGACGATACGCGTCGTGCATATAGAGCCGGGTCCCATACCGATCTTGACGACGTCCGCGCCGCGGCGTATAAGATCGGTCGTGGCGTCGGCGGTCGCAACGTTGCCCGCGATGAGCGCAACGTCGGGGAAAGCGTTTTTGACTTTTTCCACGGCGTTAAGCACGTTGGAGTTATGTCCGTGCGCGGAGTCGAGGCAAAGCACGTCCACGCCCGCTTTTACGAGCGCGCCCGCGCGTTCCAGACAGTCCGCGCCCGCGCCTATAGCCGCGCCGCAAAGCAGTCTGCCTTTCGCGTCTTTCGCGCTGTTCGGGTATTTGATCACCTTTTCTATATCTTTTATGGTTATGAGTCCCTTAAGACGGAAATTCCCGTCCACGATCGGGAGTTTCTCTATCCTGTGATCGGCGAGAATGCGCTTCGCTTCCTCGAGCGTCGTGCCCTCGCGCGCGGTGATGAGATTGTCCTTTGTCATAACCTCGTCGATGGAACGGTCGAAATTCGTTTCGAAACGGAGATCGCGGTTGGTCAGAATGCCGACGAGCTTACCCGTCTTGTCCGTAATGGGCACGCCCGAAATGCGATACTTCTGCATGAGCGAAAGCGCGTCGATCAGTTTGTGATCGCGGGAAAGAGAGAACGGATCGTTAATGACGCCGTTTTCGCTCCTCTTTACCTTATCCACCTGCTCGACCTGCTCGTCTATGGAGAGGTTTTTGTGAATGATCCCGAGCCCCCCTTCGCGCGCCATTGCTATCGCGAGCTTGGACTCGGTGACCGTGTCCATCGCCGCGGAAACGAGCGGAATGTTCAGCTCGATATTCTTCGTCAGTCTTGTCTTGAGATTTACGTCTTTCGGCACGACCTCGCTCTTGGCGGGGATCAACAGCACGTCGTCGAACGTCAGCCCTTCCTTCACAATCTTATCCATTTTGTTTCCTCCGTAAAAATGATTCCTATCTGATTCAATGAGCAAATTTGCTTGCCGGCAAGGGCAGATATGCGATGCCGACAAAGATTCATATCCCGCCGCTTGCGGCGGAAAACGAACGTAACTCGCGGACCTATGGCTTGCCCCGGGGTATGATACCCTTTATAAATTCCGTATATTCACGCTTGATCTCTTTCGCCGCCGCGGCGAAATATTCGTCGGCGGAAAGATTGTCCGCAAGCGCCGAAAGCCTGTAAAGCAGATTCGCTTTCGTCGCGACAAGCTCGGTTTTGCGCGCGCCCGCCGCGTCCGCAATAAGATCGTCAAGACTGTCGGCGGCAAATTTGTACGCAGCAAAGACGTTCTTCGTCTTGTCGAATTCTTCCGCGTCCAACCGATTCGCCTCGGTATAAGAAATAAGCATACATAACGTTTCCCCGTCCGGAGCGTCGAGTTTCGCGTTCACGTCGGCTTTGGCTTCGTCCGCTTTTTCGCCGCCGAGCGCGCACATGGCGCGTATGCGTTCGCCCGCGACGTAGCCGTCGTAGCCGTACAATACGGACAACATAGCGAGATTATTTCCGTACTCCTTTATATACGTCGCGTCCACGCGCGCGGAATGCTTCGCGCGGCAGGGCGCGGAAACGTATGCGTCGGTAAATTCGTACAACCGTTCGTAACTCGCTTCGGTTTCGTCCTCCGCCGCAATGACCGCGATCGCCGTCGCCGATTCGAGCAGATTCATATACGCGCACGCGATTTCGTCGCACTCGGACGAATGACTTTCGCGTGCGAGCGCGGCGGCGGCGTAATCCGCCGCTTTGCCGTAATTCCCGAGCCCGCGATACATATCCATGTACGCTTTCGGAAAAAGGCAGCCGATAAGCGCAGCTGCCAGAGAGAGAACGACTAAGGCGCATACCAGCGTCAGAACCGAAACCCGCGCTATGAAATAACCGAGGCCTGCCTCGGCTTTCTCCTCATTCTCCGCTACGATTTCAGACTTCTTATCCGCGTCGTTCATTATTAAATGTCAGTATATCACAAACTTCGGAATTAGTAAACCTTTTTCGGGTCGGTTTTCGGGTCGGCGGAAAAAATTTTTCGTAAAAACGAATACCGTCTGCGCGCCTATCCGCGGACGGCGGCTATTTCGCCCGTATCAATCGAAACGAGGACGGAGAACGTTTCGCCGTCGTGAAGAAATCCGACGTACCAGTACCAACCGCCCGCCGCCGTGATCGTGTTCTCCGATACACGGAGGAGTATCTCGTAATCTCCCCACGTTTTGCGTTTTTCCTCGCATTCGGAAAGCGCGAGCGTCAGAGCGTACTCCCCGTCTATGCCGTTTTCGCTCGCGCCCTGCCGCGCGAGAACGACCGTTTCGCCGTCGAGAACGATTGCAAGCTCGGCTGCGGCAGCGTCGACCGCGACGGGAAATTCGGCGGAAAACGTGCCCTTGAACGGATGCGCGTTAAGGCTTGCCGTCAGTTCTTCACCGCCCGAAACGACCGTTATTTCGCTTACCGTACGATCCCCGAAAGGACTGACCGTAAATAGCGTATACTCCGTCTGTTCCTCGGCGCGCTTGCCGTCCGACTCGAACGGGACTTCGCGCACGCCCGAATACGCGTCGATCGAAAACGCGTCGCAGGTATAGCGGAAAACCGCGTAACGGTAATCGGCTATATATTTATCGTATTTATCGAGAGCGGTGCGGTCGCACGACGCAAGGATCGCCGTCGCCGCGAGCAGAACGAATAAAATAATTATACTCAGACCCTTTTTCGCCATATTTGCCATATGCGAATATATGCCGCATAAAACGCAAAAATGCGCTTAATGAATAAAAGTAATTTACTATAAATTAAAACTTATCGTCAACACTCTCCGGGCAGCGGCGCGGATTGGAGCCGAGAAAGACAAGGCACACGAGGATAACCCGAGGGCCTTTGCAAAAACGTAAACGACCGAAGGTTGCCGAGCTAACGCCGTATTTCTAAGGCTATAAGCCGCGCACCCTTATCCCGCTTTTACGCGCGTGAACATTCTTACGATGTCCGTATTCTTTTCCGCGAAGTCGGTCATTACCGCGGCGCGCTCCATATGGCTGTCGGACGGATACAGGCATTCCGAATACATACGCGCGTAAGCGTGCCAGTCGCATTCGCAGTCCGACTCGTCGGCGCAATCGTCGTGGCTTTCGAGATATTTATCGACAAAGTATACGTATTCCGCAACGACGTCGTACGACTCGGACGAAGTATCCGAATCGCTCGAAGCGTCGGAAACGAGCGCCGCCCACTCGGCTTTACCTTCCTCCTCGGTCATGCCTTCCTCCATGCAATCGGCGATAAACAGCGACCGCGGGTCGTTGAGTTCCTCCACGATGTCCTCCGCCGCGCTCGCAACCGGAGTCGCCGCGCCCACCCAGTACATATTTTCATACGCGACGTCGTACATATTCAGGAACGCTATGAAATACTTGGCGGCTTTTACGTTGCCGGCATACTTCGGGATGCACATACTGTCCACCCACACGTTCGTGCCCTCTACGGGAACGTTATACCACAGACCGGTATTTTCCTCCATGCCGATGACGTAACCCGCGTCGCACGACCATACGAAGCCGAGCGCCGCCGCCGATTTACCGTTTTTGAGATCCTCTTTTCCTTCGTCGCTCTCGTAAGCGTAAAGGTATTTTTTCTGCTGTTTGAGCGTCTTTTCCGCCGATGCGATCGTGTCGTCGTTCGGATAGTTCATGCACTGCGCAAGCAGTTCGTGATATTCTTCGCCGTAATTCGTCCAGTTATCCGACAGCTCGCGGAGCATATCGGTATAATTGTATATGTTCGCCGAAGCGTAGGCGTCGCGGACGCTGTTTTTCATATATATATGTCCGGAATACTTCGGACCGAACAGCGCTTCCCAGCTGTTCATATCCTCCGCCGAACCGCCGAGTGACTCGATTTCGGGCAGGTCGTAAAGCAACCCGAACGTGCCCCACATATACGGCGCCGAATAAACAGTGCCGCCCGTGCTCCACCCCTCGTCGTAAGTCGCAACGAGCTCGGTAAGCGACGGACGCATGATATTGCGGTACGTTATTTCTTCGCCCTCTCCGAGCCCGTACGTTTCGGGATCTTCGTCCGAAAACGCGTCCGCCCATATCTCGTCGAATTCGCTGTCGGAAAGCGGCAGAAGCAGGTCGTTCGCCATCATCTTCTGCACGGTAAGATCGGAAGAGCACACGTCTGAACTCCAGTCACTTACAGGAATCTC
>CANDJX010000074.1 GCA_947385185.1 uncultured Clostridia bacterium | reverse complement strand
TACACTGACAAGCACACTCTTTCCCTACACGACGCTCTTCCGATCTATCACAACGATTCCTGTTCGACCACGAGTTCGCTCAATACCATGATGATAATGGCGTTTCTTCTGAGCTCGAATAACGACGGTTCGGGCAACGGTTCGGGGTCGGGCGGACTGTTCCCGGGCTGAAGCGGGATAAAAAATTCGGGGGCGGCAAATTTGCCGCCCGCTTTGTCATAGGTTTTTCTTTCGTTTGAATATAAGTATTTTCATTCATGCGGCGTATTATACTTGCAAAATGCGTCGAAAATTGTTATGCTTGTATCATGAATATCAAGACAGGCAATGATTGGGACGAGATACTGGCGGAAGAAACGGACAAGCCGTATTTTAAGAAAATCGAAGAATTCGTGGAGCGCGAATATCGCGACTATACCGTGTATCCGCCGAAATCCCTCATCTTTGCGAGCATGAAGTACGTGCCGTTCGCCGACGTTAAAGTCGTTATCGTCGGACAGGACCCTTATATCAATCCGGGGCAGGCGAACGGGCTGGCTTTCGCCGTCGGAGACGGCGTAGCGCTGCCGCCCTCTCTGAAGAATATTTACAAGGAGATAGAAAGCGACCTCGGCGTGAATATGAGCGGCAAAAGCGGCGAACTTACCGGTTGGGCGAAACAGGGCGTGTTGCTTCTCAATGCGACGCTTACCGTCCGCGCGGGTAGCTCCAACGCGCACGCAAACTGCGGTTGGCAGGAGTTTACCGACAGCGTTATACGCAGGCTCGGCGCGCGCGAAAAACCGCTCGTGTTTATCCTGTGGGGACGCAACGCGCAGGCGAAAGAGCCGCTCGTCGCGCGTCATCACTGCGTAATAAAAAGCGCGCACCCGTCGCCGATGAGCGCGCACAACGGCTTTTTCGGGTCAAGACCTTTTTCACGAGCCAACGCATTCCTTTCTTCCTGCGGCATGACGCCGATCGACTGGAGCGAAGTCGTAGCCGTGACCCGTCCGTCGTATTACGACGGCGCGGGCAGGATTTTCCGAGGCTGACGAATCGATCGTTTCTGCGAGCTTTATAAAGATGAAAAAGTTTTTTGCAAAAAAAATTTCCGTATTTTTTGCGTTTGCGCTTGTGCTCGTTTCCGTATTTTCGTCCGCGTGTTCGTGTTCGGAACTGCGCGGCATGGAGGCGGCGGAAGCGTTTCTGCCGAACGTGCTTGCCGTTACTTCGAAGGGCGCGGTTTCGCGCGCGGGAAGCGCGGTGGCGGTAAAGGCTGTCGAAAACGGCAAAATACTGTGTCTGACAAACTATCACGTCGTAATGGACGCGGACACGGTGACGGCGGGCGGCAAACCTGCCGAAGTACTCGGTTATTCCGCGTATCACGATATTGCCGTGCTTGAAATTCCTTATTTCGACGGATTTAAGTCGATCGAGTTTTTATACGGCGCGCTTTCGGGAGAAACCTATTCGATCGGGAACTCCGGGGGCGGCGGAGTGAAAGTTTTCGCGGGCGAAACGGTGAAGGCGTCGACGGTAATAAGCACGAAGCGACTGACGGGCAATACGTCCGAAGAAAAGCGCGTGCCCGTGATTTCTTCCACGTCGCGCGGCGACGAGGGCATGAGCGGCGGCGCTCTTCTCGACGGCGACGGCAGACTTGCCGGCATCGTGACGTACGGCGAGTACGACAACGAAGATTTCGGGTATTCCGTTCCGATCGCGATCGCTTCCGCGGTTCTTTATGCGGCTGAGCGCGGCGACCGCGGAGAGCTCGGACTGATGGGAAGCGAGCTCGACGGCTACGGAGTCGTAATGCTTACGTCGCCCGAGGGCGGCATAGGCGTGCTTGCGGGCGGCGCTGCGGCGACGTTGCATCCGCAGGGCTGGCGCGGAGTGCTGCAGTTAAGCGGTATCCTTATCACCGCGGCGGGCGGCGAAAGCGGACTTAAAGAAGGCGATACCGTCACCGAAGTCGGAAGCGTAAAGGTAAGCGGCAACGCGAGCGCGGTCGCGCTTTTCGGCGAACTGTACTCGTATTCTTCGGACGGCAACGGCGAGCCGCTTACCGTACTGACGTCTCGCGGCAGAACGACGATAGGCGTACTCAAAAAGAAATAATCAAGTTTTGGACTTAAGTGCTTTTCGTCGCTTGCCAACCGTAAAAACTTGTGCTATAATATGTGCGTTGACATTTTTTCGGTAATGCCGTTTTGCGTTAACTTTAAGTTTATGCCGGCATGAACCGGAAGTTTACGCCGCGCGGCGTAGGGGCAACACTTAAAATAATCCGGAGGATATAATGGAAAACGAAACAAAAATTTTCGAAATCATCGTAGACAAATTGTCCGAATATCTCAAGGTAGATAAGGAAAAGATCACGCTCGATACGAATATCAAGACCGATCTTGCCGCCGATTCGTTGACGGTGGTCGAGCTTCTTTTCGCAATGGAACAGGAATACGACATCACCATTCCCGACGAAGTAGTCGACGGATTGGAAACGGTGGGCGATCTCGTAAAATACCTCAAGACCGTGCTTAAGTAACGGATCGGGTCAGCGGGAAATCATTTATCATTCCATCCGACTGAATTCGGGTGGAATTGTTTTTGAACCATAAGGTGTAAGCGATTATGGCGACCGACGAAAATAATATCGAAAACAATACGGTTAATACCGAAGCCGAAGCGGAAACTCCGGCGGGCGGTCCGAAAAAAGACTACGCCAAGGAGCAGCGCAAATATACTCCGAAAGAAGAAGCGGCGAACGTAATTACGCACGTGTTCGGCGCGCTCGTATGTCTTGTTTTCTCGGTGCTCATGATTATTCGCGCCGCAGGCGGAGTGGCGGACGGCAGATACGGCGCGGGCGCGCTCGTGTCCGTGATCGCTTTTTCGCTTGCGCTCGTGTCGATGTATACGATGAGCTCGGTCTATCACGCGAGCAGATACGGCAGCCGCGCGCGCTCTGTTCTTCGGCGGTTCGATTATTGTTCGATCTCCATACTGATCGCAGGCTCGTATATGCCGTACGCCGTGGTCGGTCTGATCGAAATGGGTACGGACCAGCCCGCCGACGCGATATGGGGAACGGTTATCGCCTCGATAGTAGCGGCGCTTGCGGTCGTCGTTATCGTATTCAACGGCATAAGCGTCCAGAAATTCCGCGTGTTCACGTTCATTTCTTACGTGACCATGGGGTGGCTTATCGTCGTAAGGATATATCATCTTTTTCTTGCGATAGGGCTCGGCGCGTTCCTGCTCCTTTTGTTCGGCGGCGTGGCGTATACCGTCGGAATAGTTTTTTATAAAATGCGTAAGCTTCCGTTCTATCACGCCATATGGCATATGTTCGTACTCGCCGGCAGCGTGCTTATGATTTGCGGCTTATACTTCTTCATGCTTTGACGTTTAATCCGACGTCATAAGTAAAACACCTGATATACAATAAATTTTTCGGAGAAATTATGTACAGAAAAGTTGACAGCAGTCTGAATTTCGTTTCGCGTGAAAAGGAAATCGCGAAATTCTGGAAAGACAACGACGTTTTCGTAAAGAGTATGAAATCGCGCGAGGGGGGCGAGGAGTTTTCGTTTTACGACGGACCTCCGACGGCGAACGGCAAACCGCATATCGGGCACGTTCTGACCCGCGTCATGAAAGATATAATTCCGAGATACAAGACGATGAAAGGCTGTCACGTTCTCCGCAAAGCCGGATGGGATACTCACGGTCTGCCCGTCGAGCTCGAGGTGGAAAAAACGCTCGGTATGGACGGAAAGGAACAGATCGAAAAATACGGTATCGAGCCTTTTATAAAGAAATGCAAGGAAAGCGTATGGAAATATAAGGGTATGTGGGAGGAAATGAGCGACCAAGTCGGTTACTGGGCGGACATGGAGCACCCGTATATCACTTACGACGACAATTACATCGAGTCCGAATGGTGGAGCTTAAAGTCGATATTCGACCGCGGACTTATTTATAAGGGACATAAGATCGTGCCTTACTGCCCGCGCTGCGGGACCGCGCTCGCTTCGCACGAGGTGGCGCAGGGATATAAGGATGTGGAAGAAACGTCGTGCACCGCGCGGTTCAGGGTCAAGGGAGAAAAGGATCTTTATATCCTTGCCTGGACGACTACGCCGTGGACGCTTCCGTCCAACGTCGCGCTGTGTATGAACGCGAACGAAACATATGTCGAGATCGAGTCGGAAGGTAAACGGTATATTCTTGCCGAAGCGCTTGCGGACAAATATTTCGAGAACGGCAAGGTTCTGTCGAAGAAAAAGGGCAAGGAATACGAGTATACCGAGTACGAACCGTTGTTTTCGTTTTACGGGCTCAAAAACGGCGAAAAAGCATGGTACGTGACCTGCGACGATTACGTCACGCTCACCGACGGAACGGGCGTCGTTCATATCGCGCCCGCGTTCGGCGAGGACGACGCCAAGGTCGGACGGAATTACGGACTGCCTTTTGTGCAGCTCGTCGGACCGGACGGGAAATTCGTAAGCGGTTGCGGCGAACTGACCGGCGTGTTCTGCAAGGACGCTGACAAGTCGGTCATGGACGACCTCGAAAGCCGCGGACTGCTTCAGGCGAGAATAAAATTCACGCACAGTTATCCGTTTTGCTGGCGTTGCGATACTCCGCTTCTGTACTATGCGCGGTCGAGCTGGTTTATCAGAATGACCGGGCTTAAAGACGAGCTTGTTAAAAACAACGGTACGGTGAACTGGATACCGCCCGGAATAGGCTCGGGCAGAATGGGCAACTTCCTCGAAAACGTCATCGACTGGGGACTTTCGCGCGAACGGTACTGGGGTACTCCGCTTCCGATCTGGATCTGCGACAAGTGCGGAAAACAGGAAGCGATAGGTTCGAGAAAAGAACTCCGCGAAAAGGGCGGACTTAAAAAGGATATAGAACTTCACAAACCTTACGTGGACGGCGTGACGTGGAAATGCTCGTGCGGCGGAACGATGCGCCGTACGCCCGAAGTCATCGACTGTTGGTACGACTCCGGCTCGATGCCTTTCGCCCAGTATCATTATCCGTTCGAGAACAAAGAACTTTTCGAAAAGACTTTCCCCGCGAACTTTATTTCCGAAGCGGTCGATCAGACGCGCGGATGGTTCTATACTCTCGAAGCGGTGTCGACATTGATGTTCGGCAAGGCTCCGTTCAAAAACTGTATCGTGCTCGGTCACGTTCTGGATAAAAACGGTCTGAAACAGAGCAAGCATCTCGGCAACGTCGTAGATCCGTTCGAGATCCTCGGTAATCAGGGCGCGGACGCCGTGCGCTGGTATTTCTATACGATTTCCAATCCCTGGATCCCGTCGAGATTCTACGGCGAAGCGGTCAGCGAAGTACAGCGGAAATTCCTCGGTACGCTCTGGAACACGTACGGATTTTACGTGCTCTACGCCGACATAGACGGTTTCGATCCGACCCGTTACGAACTCAAAAAATGCAAACTTACGCTTATGGACAGATGGATACTGTCCGGGCTCAATTCGCTCGTCGATTTCGTGGACAAAGGACTTGACGAATATAAGATCACCGAGTCCGCGCGCGAGATACAGGAATTCGTCGATTCGCTTTCGAACTGGTACGTCCGCCGTTCGCGCGAACGGTACTGGGGCGGCGGAATGGACGAGGACAAGATCGCTGCGTACATGACGCTGTATACCGTGCTCGAAACGCTGTCGAGGCTTACGGCTCCGTTTATACCGTTCATGAGCGAAAGTATTTATCAGAATATCGTCCGCACCGTGGATAAGTCCGCGCCCGAGTCGGTGCACCTCTGCGACTTCCCGAAAGCGGATATGAGCTTTGTGGACAAAGAGCTCGAAAAGGGTATGAACCTTTGCGCCGCCGCCGCCAATATAGGCAGAAGCTGCCGTAACGCCGCGAACATAAAGAACCGTCAGCCGCTTTCGAGGCTCATACTCTGCGGCGAGACCGCAGACGTGCTGTCGGACGGACTTGACGAAATCCTCGAGGGCGAACTGAACGTAAAGAATATCGAGTTCGCACCCGACGCAAAGGCGTTCGTTTCTTACGAAGTAAAACCTCAGCTCAAAACCCTGGGACCTAAATACGGCAAACTTATCGGAGCGATCCGGGAGCATCTTGCGGCAAACGCGGGAGCCGTAGTCGCCGCCGTCGAAAACGGAAATACGTACTCGTTCGACGTGCAGGGCACGACGGTCGAACTCGGACGCGAAGACCTGCTCATTTCGACGACCGGAACGTCGCGGTACGTATCTCAGTCGGATAAGGGACTTACGGCTGTGCTCGACTGTCTGATTACGCCCGAGCTTAAGGAGGAGGGATATATGCGCGAGCTTGTGTCGAAGATACAGACTATGCGCAAAGACAACGGTTTCGAAGTCACCGATCACATTACGGTGTGCGTCAAAGGTACGCCCGTCATAGACGCGGTAATGAAAAAGTATGCGTCCGAACTCATGACCGACACACTTTGCGACCGATTGACGGACGGCGGAGAGTACAAGAAAGACTGGGACGTAAACGGTGAAAAAGTGACCGTCATGATTTCAAAAGCGTAAGGGCAGAACGGAAAAAACGAATATGCGCCGCCGAACGAAAATAGTGTTCTTGCGGCGCTATTTTCTTGCCAATTATTTTATATTGTGGTATACTCTGTACGTGCAGACCGAAAAGTGGACAGATTATGAAATAATCGCGACGGGCGGCGGCGAAAAGCTCGAACGGTGGGGCAAAGTCTTTCTGCTCCGTCCCGATCCTCAGGCGATATGGGATCCGCCTTTCGATATGTCGGCGTATAAAGGACTCAACGCGCATTATGTGCGCTCGAGCTCGGGCGGCGGCAAGTGGCGGATAATAAAGTCCGTGCCCGAAGAATGGGAAATATCTTACGGCGATCTGAACTTTCTCATAAAGCCCATGGGATTCAAGCATACGGGACTGTTCCCGGAACAGGCGTATAACTGGGACGAAATGCGCGGGCTTGTTTCGGCGCGCGGCGGCAGACCGAAAATCCTCAATCTTTTCGGGTACACCGGCGGAGCGTCGGTGTCGCTTGCAAAAGTCGGCGCGAAGGTCACGCACGTCGACGCGGCGAAAAACATGGTCGACCGTTGCCGCAGAAACGCCGTACTGTCCGGGTGTCCGGACGACGGCATAAGGTATATCGTCGACGACTGCGGGAAATTCGTCGCGAGAGAACTGAAACGCGGCAATTCTTACGACGGAATTCTCATGGACCCGCCGTCGTACGGCAGAGGTCCGAGCGGCGAGACGTGGAAACTCGAGGACAATATCTGCGCTCTTGTCGCGCAGGCGGTGAAAGCGCTGTCGGACGATCCGTTGTTCTTTCTCATCAATTCTTACACGACCGGGCTTCAACCGACCGTGCTCGAGGATATTCTGAAAATATATCTGCCGGACGGAAACGTCGCGGCTTACGAGGTGACTCTTCCGACGTCGGACAGAGGGATCAGGTTGCCGTGCGGCTGTTCGGGACTGGTTACTTTCCGTCGGCGTCAATCATAAAATTATGGATTATAAAGATCTTACAATATTATACGAGGACAATCACGTCATAGTCGTCGTCAAACCTCAGGGCTTGCCGAGCCAGGCGGACAAATCGGGCGACGAGGATATGCTCGGACTGCTCAAAAGCTACGTCAAGGAAAAGTATAACAAGCCGGGCAACGTTTATATCGGGCTTGTTCACAGGCTGGACAGACCGACGGGCGGCGTCATGGTTTTCGCCCGTACGAGCAAAGCAGCGGCGCGTCTGTCCGAACAGCTCAGGGACGGCACGTTCTCGAAAAAGTATCTTGCCGTGCTTGCCGCGCGCCCGCAGGAGAAAAAAGGACGGCTTACGCATTATCTCCTCAAAGATCAGGCGAACAATATCGTCAGGGTCGTTCCTATGACGACGGAGGGCGCGAAAAAAGCCGTGCTCGAGTATA
>CANDJX010000073.1 GCA_947385185.1 uncultured Clostridia bacterium | reverse complement strand
GCGAATAAAGTCAGCACGTGTAATGTATTCTTCTCGTTGTTGCCGTATCGCTACAGATTTATCTTTTGTAACTTATCTTTATGAGACGCCATTTATCAAAGCAAAAGCAGGAACACGTAATAGAGGCGCCCCTTATCAAGGGGCTGTCACCGACAGGCGACTGAGGGGATTGTTAAAAAACTTATCTGTCATTTCGACCGAAGCGTAAGCGTAGCGGAGAAATCCAACTCCTTCATTGTCATCTCGACCGAAGCGTAAGTGTCCTTTTCTTGTCATCTCGACCAAAACACCGCAAGGTGCGTAGCGGAGAAATCCAACTCCCTTTCTTGTCATTTCGACCGGAGCGTATGCGTAACGGAGAAATCTTTTTTAGATCCCTCGGCTTCGCTCGGGATGACACACACATTGAAAAGAAAAATAGTCTCCGCAGGCAACTGAAAAGATTGTATTTGCGCAACTTATAAACGACGTTGACATTTTGTCCGGTTTTTTATATCATAAATGCCGTATGCGCATAAATTTCGACCGATTATTTTCAAAATAAAACCTTTCGTTCTTCATAATTACACGTTGTGTAAAAATGTTGACACTATTCTCGGAATATTGTATAATTATAAAACCGAGGATGAAATAATCGTATAGGAATACAAACAAGGTAGGATAAAAAAAATTCAGATTCTACAGAGTGGTATTGCTCCGAATTATGTTATGCTACATACAAACATATAGTTATGAAAAAACAACTATTCGATCAAATATTATTGATAGCGGTCTGTGTCGCATTGACGGTGATATTCGTTATGTCCGCAGTTTGGGGAGAGGGCGGACTGCGCCCCTCGTACATTGTTTATATTGTTTTTTCGGTAATACAATTTATAATTCAAATAAACAGTAAATATATATTTTCATTTTTGACTTATTGCGTAAAAATCGTTGTCTTTGCCCTTACTGTTATTTATACATGTTGGTATGTTTTCTTGTCCCCTTATATGTTTAGCCACGAACAAAATCTGTTCTACGGTGTATTGGTGATTGTTTATGTTTCCGTCGTCGCGCTTGCGTTTATAATTAAAGTCATTCGTTTTATATATTTATGTAAACATCATCGCGTTAAATAATATAACAGACATTAAAAAATTCGAAGAACCGCAATAAAATCCTACGTATGTAAGTTACGTAAATTTTATCAAAATCTTTCGATTTTCAATGTAATTATAAAATATATTCCGAATATATACAATAAAAAAGTGTCGAATGCCGACACTTTTTTATTTGCACTTTTTATATTACAGACTCTCGTCACTTCGACCGGAGTTTGCTATTTACATTATATCGCCGCGGCGCGTTCGCCACTGTCATTTCGACTAAGCGGCATTTGCCGCGCGCGAAGAAATCTAAAAAATCAATAGATTCCTCGGCTGCGCTCGGAATGACATGAGATATTACGCGCGGAATAAAAAAGGAGATCCCGCTTTACCTATCTCGCTTTCGCGAAATTTTCTGCAGGATCTCTGAGGATGGATGATACGGCTGAGTCGAGTGTAAAAAGCGCGTTCCGTTTGCTTCTTACACCCGAATTATAACCCGACATTCTTAAATTAGCATTAAGAATACGCCTTTTACGCAAAATTTTTCGGATTATTATTCGATGACGTTGCAGTCGCTCGGCATACGCCAGTCCCCGCGCGGAGAAAGCGACACCGAACCGATTTTCGCTCCGTCCGGCTGACACGAGCGTTTGAACGCGGAAGAATAGAACCGACGAAGAAAGACGGTAAGCCACTTGTCTATCGTTTCGGGCGGATACTTATCCCCCCATGCCGCGACGGCAAGCCTGAATATTTTTGACTTGGACGTTCCCCAACGGATCAGATGATAAAGAAAGAAATCGTGAAGTTCGTACGGTCCGACAATCTCCTCCGTCGGTTGCACGACCGTCTTGCTGTCCGTGGGGAGCAATTCGGGACTTATCGGCGTATCGAGAACGTCCGTAAGCACCTCTTTAAGCGCGGGCAGACGCCCGGCTTCGTATGCTACGAGATGACGGACGAGCGTTTTCGGCACCGACGCGTTTACGGCGTAAGAACTCATGTGGTCGCCGTTATACGTACACCAACCGAGCGCGAGTTCGGACAAATCTCCCGTACCGACGACTATGCCCTTCTCCGCGTTGGCAATATCGAACAGCACCTGCGTTCTTTCGCGCGCCTGCGCGTTCTCGTAAGTCACGTCCGTCGTGATCCCGTCGTGACCTATGTCGCGAAGGTGCAAACGCACGCTTTCGCCTATATCGACGGTACGGAAATCGGTTCCGAGCAGCTCGCTCGTTTTTTCGGCGTTCGACTTCGTGCGCGAAGTCGTTCCGAAACACGGCATTGTGACGGCGACGACCGATTTTCGCGGAAATTTAAGCGCGTCGGCCGCGCGACAGGCGACCAGGACCGCGAGAGTACTGTCCAGTCCGCCGCTTACTCCGACGACGCATTTTTTTATGCGGCAATTCGACATTCTGCCTATGAGCCCCGCCGTTTGCAAGCGGAGTATATCCTCCGCGCGCTTGTCAAGCTCCGTGCGAACGGCGGGTACGAATGGGTTTGCGTCCGGTTTCTCCGTAAATTCGGTTTCACGCATTTTAAGCGCGAACGTCACGATTTCGTAGCCGTCCGCTTTATACGCGCCGAAGCTCGTCATTCTCCGCCTGTCGTGCGCCAGATGTCGCAAATCTATATCCGCGACAATCAGTTCGTCGCCGAACAGTCTGCCTTCGGCAAGAATACTTCCGTTCGACGCTATTACGTTGTGTCCGGAATATACGGTATCCGTCGTAGATTCGCCCGCGCCCGCATCGGCGTATGCGTAAGCAGAGCAAAGTTTCGCCGACTGCATGGCGACGAGCGAGCGGCGGTAATCCGCTTTGGATATGGTTTCGTTCGACGCCGATGTATTGCATATAAGAAGCGCTCCGCCGAGCGCGTGACGGACGGACGGCGAATCGGGAACCCAGAGATCCTCGCACACTTCGCTCGACACCGTGAGTTCGCCGCCTTCCTGCCTGAAAATCAATTTCGCGCCGATCGGACAATCATAGTTTTCCATGCGGGCGTTTTCGCCTTCCCATGCGGTAAACATCCGCGACTCGTAAAATTCCGAATAATTCGGTATATTCGATTTCGCGACCACGCCTATGACTTTGCCGCGGAAGATATGCACCGCGCAGCTGTACAGCTTGCCGCGGAACGGAACGGGCGCGCCGAGAACGACGAGCATATCCTTGCTTTCGGTATGCGCCGCGATCGCGTCGATTGCTTCTTCGGAGCCCGAAATCAGACTGTCGAGCAAAAACAGATCCCCGCAGGTATAACCCGTAGTACAGAGCTCGGGCAGAACGAGCACGCTTGCGCCGAGCTTTTCCGCCTCGTCGATCAGACGCATGATTTCCGCACCGTTCGCGTGCGGATCGCCGAGCGCGATATGCGGCGTACCCGCCGCTATTTTGTATATTCCGTCTTTCATGTGCTTTCGATTGCCTTTCCGGCATTCCTCCGTAAGATGTTTATTTTATAAGCCCGACCGAACCCGCCGTCACGGAAAATTCGGTTATATCTCCGAGTTTTTCGCGCACGTCGTCGGGAACCGACGTACAGGTGATTATGGTCTGATACGCTTTTATATGCGATAAAAGTTTGGTCTGGCGGTAAGAATCGAGTTCACTGAGCACGTCGTCGAGAAGAAGCACGGGATATTCGCCGCTCTCCGCTTTGAGAAGTTCCATTTCCGCCAGTTTGAGAGAAAGCGCAGCGCTCCTTTGCTGTCCCTGCGAGCCGTAAGAACGCAGGTCTATGCCGTCCGCCGCGATCGCGAGATCGTCGCGTTGAGGTCCGACGTGCGTCAGCATGAACATCCGGTCGCGCGCCCGGCTTTTGACGAGCGCCGCCATAAAATTCGTTTCTATTTCCTCCGCGCTTTCCCCTGCTATACCCTCGTAACCGAGCGTCAGAGTTTCGCTGCCCGTTATGTCGCGGTGCACGGCTTCGGCAAGAGGGCTCAGGCGTCCGACGAATCCGCGGCGGGTCTTTATCACCCGTGCGCCTTCCCTCGCGAGCTGCATATCCCAAACCGTCAACGCGTCGTCCGTGGGATTGTTTTTAAGCAGTTTGTTCCTTTGCGCGAGTATTTTGTTATACCTCGTGAGCGCGTAAAAATACGCTTTGGACAATTGGCATAAGGCAATATCGACGAACCGCCTGCGCTCGCCCGGTCCCTCTTTCACTATCCGCAGTTCGTCGGGAGAAAACAACACCGTCTTGAGCACGCCCATAAGTTCGCCTATACGCGTAACGGGCAAGCCGTTGATCGCTACGCGCTTTTCCCTGTCGAGTCTGATTTCCACGCCGTCGCGCCCGACGTCCTTTTTTACGACGACGCGCACGAGCGCTTCGGACTCGTTCCACTTGATAAGTTCCTGCCAGCGCGGAGTGCGCGCGCTCCGACCGACCGACGCGAGATAAATACTTTCGAGCAGATTGGTCTTGCCCTGAGCGTTATTCCCCACAAACAGATTGACGCCTCCGCCGGGCGTAACGTCGGCGGAAGCGTAATTCCTGTAATTTCTGATTGTCAGTCGTTCTATTCGCATTAAGTTATCGATAATTTACCGGTGACCTGATCCGCAGGCAAAGTGATCGTGCCGCATCCCCCGTCGCCGTTGTACACGCTTATAGAGAAGTCGTAATCGGATATGAGCGAACTTGCGTCGTTCGCGTGCGCGGCTATCTGTCCGCCGCCTCCGATAAGCCCGGCTATATCTACGCCGCATATCTCGCCTATAAGCAGGTCGCGTACCCTTTCCGTCATTCCGTTGATGATGAAATCTTCAAACGTAAGCGGCTGTGCGGCGCCCTTATTATACGAGAACACGAGCGTCATATACGCGTTGTCGGGCAAGAGTCCCGAAAGTTCCGCGTCGGGATTGCTTGCGGAGAACAGTTCGCTCATATCGGTAAGGAAGGTAAATACGACGTAATCGCCGTCGACGAACTTACCCGGAGCGAACCGCTCGAGCATCGCCTGCACCGCCGCGGCGTTGCCCTTATCCGCGCCCGAGGGTATGCCGACGAACTGTTCGGGGCTTCCGAGCGCTATAGGGACTACTCCGACGTCGGTCACGAACCGTCCGAACTTCGAATCGGTCATCGCCACGTCCGAACCGACGACCGTAACGTCTCCCGGATAGCTCCAGCTTGCGGCAAGAGGGTTAAGCACTATTTCGGCGGACGAGTAATTATAAGAATTCGTACCGTCGATATAATAATCGCCCGCTTCCGCGCCGTTTATGCGCGCGTTTATTCCCTGAACGGCGGCTTTCATGTCCTCCGCGGTATAAACCGCGCCGTCGACCCCGAGCATATCCGCCATATATTCATAGAACGACGGGAATACTATTTTTCCGCCCGAAGCGTCGAGCGTGTAATTTATACCGGCAGTATCAAGCTGCGAAAGCGACTGGTAAGCCGCTTTGCCCACGTCGAGCGCGATCGAATCGAGGTCGAACGCTTCCGCGCCGAAATGTCGGAGCAGTTTCATGAGCACGGCGTAATTCGATCCGCTTTCGCCCTCGCCGTTGATCTTTATCGACGTTGCGTAATATTCGTTGTTTACGACCGCGCCTTCGCCCTTGAGTCTGATCGCGAGTTCGGCATAAACCGAGTCGCAACCCATCATTCGGATATATTCTTCGCTCATCATCTCGGACATGATTATTTCGATACCGATCGTAATGCCGTCGGCGGTAACGTCCGTGCCGATCAGACGGGCGAATTTATTTACGGATTCGAACCCGCTCCCGCTCAATTTGTCGAGCATAATGCCGAGCAGCGCGCTCTCGCTTAATTCTACGCCGAGTTCGTCCGCTCCGCGGTTGTCGTATAACATACCCATAAACCGCTCGGCTCCGTCCGGATACTCGTACGTTTCGGCTTTACCGAGACGGAGAAGCGAGGTGGAAAATTCCCCGTTCAGCGTTTCGAACAGATCGTCGAACGACGTAAGCGCCGCAGCCGCGCCGCCCGTTCTGTTGGCGATATAATAGTTCTGCTGTATCTGCTTGAGGAACGGCGTAACGTCAGCGTCGACTGCGGGCGGGTTTCCGTCGAAATTGACGATATAATCTATCACGCCGCGAAGTTCTTCCGCCGAAATCGCGTAGTCGCCGGTATCGAGCTCGAGGAAATCAACCGCAAGATCGAATATGTCCGGAAGTTCGGCATAACCGTAAGAATCGTCGGTCGACGGAACGAAACGGAATCCCGGCAGTGTTTCAAACATATTGTCCGCCACGTCGCCGAGTCCGTCCGAAACGGACGATACCATGCCTTCGATGTCCACGGACGGAAGTATGCGCTTCAATGCGTCGAGCAATTCCCCCGACGTCAGACCGTTCAGAACGCTTGCGTCGCCCGCGCTCGAAATATTATTGTAATTCGATAGAATCGCGGGCAGACGTTCTTCTTTCGTTATGCCCGGGGTCATATCGACGGACAGTCCGACCGCGACTTCGTCCGGAATAACTCCGCCGAGCATTTCCGCTATGTCGCCTTCTATCATTCCGCCGAAATCGAGCGTAATCATGACGGTAACTATCGAATGCGTCGCGTCCCCGACCTGCTCCGCGGAAATCTTAAGAGTGCGGAGCCGTATATCGTATGACGCGAACGATTCGTCGATAACGTCGGGCATGAGTTCGGTAAGTATCGCGCCGAGCATTCTGTCCGTGACCTCGAGTTTTTCGGGATCTTCGCCGGGCTTCGCCGCTTCCGCGAGCTTCGCGCCGTCGAAAAGTTCGGTCAGTTTAAGATCGGCGACGCCGTCGCCCGAAATACCGAAAAGCGCCGCGACTTCGGAGAACGAATAGCGTTCGCCCGTAGGGCTGCCGCTTGCGTCGTATTTATTCAGATCAAGGCAATACGTTTTTTCGAGAGCGGACATAAATTCGTCGCCGTAGATATTGACGTAACCGTCGCCGAGCGTCGCGCCCGTCACTCTGTACGAGATCGCGCCGTATGCCGCGGCGAACCGTTCGTATTTTTCGACGGTGTTCACGTCGGACAGCGAGGAGAACCCGCAGGTCGCAAGAGCCTGTCTGACGTCCGCAGCCGTCGGATCGTAGTATAAATCCGAACGGTGCGCCACGTCGCCGGCATAAGCCGCGCCGCTGTCCGAGCAAACCAGCGCCTGCATAAGAACTATTATGTCCTCCGCCTTTGCGTCGGCGCCCGTCCGACTGTTCAGTACGTCTGCAAGCATACCGAACATATCTATCTTAAACGAATTGCCCGACTCGGTGCGGACGACCGAATCGAGGTCGATCGCATCCGCGAAACAGAACCCTTCGTTCCCTTCCGACCGGCAAAGATAACCGAGGAATTCGCCCGAATTTTCATTTATAAGCGAGTTGATATCCTGCTGCGAAAACGACTCTATGATAACCAGAATGCGCTCCATTCTGGTAATTACGCCGTCGCCGTCGGTATCGTATTTGCCGAGTATCTCCTCTTTTGCCGTCATCGAACAAGTTTCGTCGGATAACGAATTTATTTCAAGCGACATTCCTTTGGACGCGTCGCTCATATCCACCGTGACAGACAGGTACGTTTCTTTCGGCAGGAATATTTTTATAAGCCACCCGAGAGAAGCCAACAGTCCGTTTTCGGGCTTCGTAGCGAGCGAATCGAGCGTTTTGTGCAAATCTACCCGCACCGTCATCGTCATATATACGTCGGTGTCGGCGTCTTCGCTTCCGGGTTCGCCCGCAAGCAGAACGGCTTCGGGTTCGTTCTTTTCGATGATTATCTGTTCGAGACCGAGCATTTCGCTTATGTCCCCGCCGCCCAGCAAATCGCCGAGCCCCATTCCTCCGATCATTCCGGAGTCGAAAACAAGATCGTTGAAAAACGCCGCGAACTGTCTGTCCGTGACCGCGGTAAGCATGGACGCGTGATCGGTATCCGCTTTCCAGCCCGTATATGCGCCGAGCTTATCCGAATCGAAGTTTTCGGACGACAGAATGCCGAGAAGCGAAGCCATTACGCTGTCCACGTCGTTC
>CANDJX010000072.1 GCA_947385185.1 uncultured Clostridia bacterium | reverse complement strand
GTTACGACGTACAATACTTTGTACAAAGATACGTCGTTGGAAGTTACGGACGGTAAAATTGTCTGGACGTTAAAAGGCGATGATAAAGGTGAAATGTCGTATACGAAAGACGGCGACAAAATGATCTTATCTGGCGAATTCACCGACGCGATGAAAGAAGCTTTCAAGAATGTCTCGTTCGGAATGTCCGTCGAAGTGTCGGCGTACGGGATAAAAACGACCGACGGTTTCGAACTTGTTGTCGAAGAAACGATCAGCGCTCCGCAGGTCGATACCATTACCGTAAAAATTCGTTTTCTGTTTGTAAAAGCGTAATCGAATTTTATGACGACTATAGAAAAACCGTTGTCCGGAATGCGCCGGACAGCGGTTTTTTCATACTGTTTTTTCGATCAGGAAATGAGCGTCTGCAATTGTTTTATCGCGTTTTTTTCCAGCCGCGAAACCTGCGCCTGCGAAATGCCGACTTCGGTCGAAACTTCCATCTGCGTTTTGCCGTGATAGAATCTGAGAAGCAGTATCTGCCGCTCGCGTTCGGTCAGTTTTTCCATAGCCTCGCCGAGAGCGGCGTTTGCCGCCCAACGTTCGCCGTCGCAGCTGTCGTCGGCTATCTGATCCATGACCATGACTGTTTCGTCGCCGTCGTGATAGATCGGATCGTAGAGCGAAACGGGGTCGGAAATAGCGTCGAGGGCGTAAGTTACGGCGCTTACGGGCAGTTCCATGCACGCCGCGATTTCTTCGTGCGTGGCTTCGCGGTCGCTTGTGGTTTCGATGTCGTGGCGCACCTGAAGGGCTTTGTACGCGGTGTCCCTTATCGAGCGCGATACGCGCAGAGCCGACGAGTCGCGCAAGAAGCGGCGTATTTCGCCGATTATCATAGGTACGGCGTAAGTCGAAAAGCGCAGGTTATAATCGGTATTAAAATTCTTCATAGCTTTGATAAGCCCTACGCAACCGACCTGAAAAATATCGTCCATCGACTGTTTGCGCCCGTAGAATCTCTGTACTATGGAAAGTACGAGCCTCAAGTTCGCGGTCACGAATTTGTCGTGAGCCTGCGCGTCGCCGTTTTGCGCGCGTCTTATGAGCTCCATGGCTTCCTCGTGGGTGAGCGTCGGAAGTTTGGACGTGTCTATTCCGCTTATTTCCACTCTTGCTTTCATCTTGTGTGACCTCTGCCGTATTTTGCTCCCAAGCGTCCGGAATATACGGTTTCGACAAAAGCAGTGCAAATTCGTCATGCACAAACTTATTTCCGCGCGCATATATAAGATTTATGGACGATGAAATTTCTTTTTGCGAGCTGAGAAAACGCGAGGTGGTAAACGCCGCCGACGGTACGCGGCTCGGTCATATCGTGGATATGATCATATCCGTAGAGTGCAAAACCGCGCTCGGCATAGTCGCGCCGGTCAAAAAAGGCGGACTTTTCAATAAAGAGCAAAATCTGTTCATCCCGCTTTCGTGCATTGTCAAGATAGGCGAGGACGTTATCCTTATAAATATGGGACCGAACGGCGCGCCGCCTCCGCCGCCCGATCACGGTCACGGCGGAGGACAGAATACCAAACCGCGCTGTAACGACGGTTGCAATCTGTACGATTAGCCGATTGCGCTTTCCCGCGCTTGACATTTCTTTCCGCGTTTGTTAAAATTAAAATAAATAACGTTAAATTTAACGTAAACGAAAGCGGAGCGTAAGTATGAAGTGTAACAAATGCGGATGTCTTGAAAGCAAAGTCATCGATTCGCGCATGAGCGAGGACGGGACAAGCATACGCCGCCGTCGGGAATGTCTCGGTTGCGGTCGGCGTTTTACCACGTACGAAGTCGTGGAAAGCGTGCCCGTGCTCGTCGTCAAAAGCGACGGTACGCGTCAGACTTTCGACTCGGAGAAGATCAGGCGCGGAATAATCAAAGCGTGCGAGAAACGCCCGGTTACCGCCGAACAGGTCAATACCGCGGTCGCCAACGTCGAAAAGCAGATATACAACACGCTGTTGCAGGAAATAAGCTCGAAGGAAATAGGCGAACTCGTCATGCTCGAGCTCAAGCATATCGACGAAGTGGCGTACGTTCGTTTCGCGTCCGTTTATCGCGATTTCCGCGACGTTACGACGTTCGTTGAATTTATAGGCGACCTCGAGCGCATTATAAAAGAAGAAAAGGAAAACAAGTGACGGTCATATATTCCGACGATAATATAGTCGTTGCGGACAAGCCCGCGCATACCGATTCGGTCAAAGATCTGCCGCGTATGCTTTTCGGCGATTACGGCGCGCTGTATCCCGTTCACAGACTGGACGTGAATACGACTGGCATAGTCGTGCTTGCCAGAGGCACAAAGACGAAAGCCGAACTCGAACGCGCTTTCCGCGAAAGGGCGGTAAAGAAAAAATATATCGCGACGGTGATAGGCACGCCGAAGCCGGGACGCGGCACTATGCGCAACTGGCTCGTCAAAGACGGCGAAAAAGGGCTGGTGAAGTGTTATGACCGTCCGCAGCCGGGCGCGCTCGAAGCGGTCACCGACTATGAGGTACTCCGCAGTTACGACGGACTTTCGGACGTGGCGCTGTACCCGCATACGGGCAGGACGCACCAACTCCGCGTTCAGCTCGCCCGCAAAGGTACGCCCATACTCGGCGACGGTAAATACGGTAACTTTGCCGAAAACCGCAAACGCGGCGCGAAAATACAGATGCTCCGCGCCGTATCGTTGAAATTTCTTGTCCTCGGCGGGATAGTGAATTATCTGACGGGCAGGGAATTCGAGGTAAAAGATGAAGAAAAAAGATAAATTCCGTAAATCCGAACTTTCGGCAAAGGAGCGTAAAGAGCTTCGCCGCGCCGAAGAAGAAAGACGACCGACGGTTGCCGAAGCGGAAGCCGAGGAAGATAAGCGAACCCGCAGGCGCATTTATGCGATCGCCCTTGCCGTCGTCGCTGCGATCGCGATCGCCGTCGGCGTCGCGATCCCGACGTATATGTCGTGCAATTATCTTTTCGAGCGCAATCCCGTTGCCGTTATAGAAATGAGTATCGGCGAAAAATCGTATACTATGAAATACGAGCTTTTCGCCGCCGACTGTCCGTACGCCACGGCGAATTTCGCATTCCTTGCCGACAGCGGTGTGTTTGACGGAGCGACGGTTTACGACACTCAGCGGGACTGGGTGCGTTTCGGCGGTTACGTCGCGGAAACGGACGAGGAAGGAAAAACGGTCTTTAAGCACCGCTCCGAGGATGAGGAGTTCTGCCGCGCGCTGCAAAAGGATTTCAACGAAGTCCACTATACAAAAACCGTCACGTCGAACGGACAGACTACTACCGAGGATAACCCCACCGAAGTGCTCAAATATACGCTTAAGCAAGATAAAGTCAGATTGAACTATACCGATTACGACTTTGCGCTGTGCTCGAACTATTCGGGCGGCTCGCAGTCGATGACGGAATTTCAGATAAGCGGAACAAGGGAAGCCCGTCCGACCACGCTTCAAGGGTCGAACAACCGCACGGCAACCGTCAATTTTCAGACGTTCGGTCGTCTGTTCAATGACGACGAAAAGACCAAAGAAGCCGTCGCCGCCGTGCTTGCGCTCGCTCAGGACGAAAACGGCGAGAAAAATTATATGAACACTTATTTTCTTCCGCCCGTTACGGCAGTGACGATCGAAAAAGTAAAGGTATACAACTACGAGTTCCCCTGGAAAACCGCGAAATACCCGCACGGTTTCGAGGACTATATGAACGAGATTACCGCTTTTTCGTCCGAATCGGACAATTGGAACAAATCGCACCTCTGACGACCGTTTAGTGCGGTAGGATAAATATACGGTATAATAAACAAAAGAATTGCCGACCATATAAGCGGAGGCAATTTTTTTATGACTATAGGTCTTGTTATTCTCGGCATAGTCGCCGTAATGCTTTTTTTCGGCGCGGCGGAAAAATATTTCGACAGGCTCGGACTGACGAGCTGGCTTACGTTCCTCATGGTGCTCGCCCTCGTCATAGGCGCCGTCATGCCCGAAATAAAAGCGGGAATGCTGACGATCACCGTGGGCGGATTCATAGTTCCGCTCGCCGTACTCGCAGTAGTGTTTGCGCTTACGTTCAGAAAAGGCAGTTTTTTTCGTCCGGTCATATCCGTTCTCGTCGTGGCTATGACGACGGTTGCGTTCCGGCTTATAGTCGGCGTAGGTTCGTCGGCGCAGGTGCTCGCGTGCAGCCTGCTCACGGGATTCATAGGCGGAACGCTGGCGTTCCCGACCGCGGGTTCCAGACTCGGCACGATAGCCGGCGCATTAGGCGGGTGCATAATCGGCGACGCGGTTTCCGCCGGACTGCTCAGAGCGTTTTTCGGTGCGGAAAACTTCGTGCTCGGCGGGTACGGTATTTTCGATTCGATCGTCATATCCATGGCGTTCGGCTTGCTTGCGTATGAAACCGTTGCTTTCGTCAGACGTAAGGCGGACGACAGGCGCGCCGCGTCGCTTGCGCTTAATACCGAAGCCGCCGAGGACGTGAACTTAACGTCGGACGAGTCCGAAATTACCGAAGAAGAGGACGACAGAAGGTAAAAACAGTAGACAGTCCGCCGGTGTTTGTGATAGAATATTTCACGGAGGCAGAGAAATGTCAAAACCACTCGTTGCGGTAGTCGGACGCAGTAACGTCGGCAAATCCACGTTTTTCAATAAAATCTGCGGCAAGCGTATTTCGATAGTGAAGGATACGCCCGGCGTAACGCGCGACCGTATTTACGCCGACGCCGAATGGTGCGGCAGGCATTTTACTCTTGTCGATACGGGCGGTATAGAAAGCGATAACGCCGACTTTTTCGCGGAAATCAGACGTCAGGCGGAGATCGCGATCGATCTTGCCGACGTGATAGTTTTTATGGTGGACGGAAAAAGCGGATTGCTTTCTTCGGACAGGGATGTGGCTGCGCTTCTGCGCTCGGCGAAAAAGCCGGTGATCCTGACCGTGAACAAGCTCGACAACAACGAAACGGACACTTTATACGATTTTTACGAACTCGGGCTCGGCGACCCGTTTCCGATTTCCTGCGAACAGTCTTTCGGGCTCGGCGACCTTCTCGACGAAATAGTGAAGAATATACCCGAAGCGGGCGACGAAACGGATAACGGTCTGTCCATTGCGTTCGTCGGCAAACCCAACGTCGGCAAATCGTCGCTTGTGAATAAACTGCTCGGCTTCGATCGCGTCATCGTTTCGGATATTGCGGGCACTACGCGCGATGCGATCGATACGCCGTTTACATACAACGGTATTAAATACAACCTTATCGACACGGCGGGAATGCGGCGCAAGCGCGGCATAGAGGACGAGTCGGTGGAACGCTACAGCGTGCTTCGCGCCATGGCGGCGATTTCGCGCGCCGACGTGGTGATGATAGTACTCGACGCGTCCGAAGAAATAAGCGAACAGGACGTGCGCATCGCGGGCATGGTACACGACGAGGGCAAGCCCTCGGTCATAGTCATGAATAAGTGGGACAAAATCGAAAAGGACACGCACACCGTAGACAGGTATAAGGATCGACTTTCCGAACAACTTTCGTTTATGAGTTACTTCAAAGCGGAATACGTTTCGGCAAAGAGCGGTCAGCGCGTCGAACGCCTTATCGATACCGCGGAAGCGGTGTACGGAAGGGCGAGCGCGCGCATAACGACGGGCGTGCTTAACGACGTCATAGGCGAAGCGGTGCGCATGACCGAACCGCCCGCGCATTCGGGGCGGCGGCTCAAAATACTTTACGGTACGCAGGCGTCGACCAATCCGCCGACGTTTGTGATATTCGTGAACGACGAACAGCTCGTGCATTTTTCTTATAAACGTTATCTGGAAAATTCGCTCCGCCGCGCGTTCGATTTCGAGGGCACGCCGATCCGCTTGAAATTCGTAGGAAGAAAGGAAGAAAAATAAAATGCCTCTGGTATGGAAAATAATAATAACGGCAGTCGTTTCTTATTTTATAGGCAACATAAACGCCGCGGTCATACTCGCGCGATTAAAACACGGGGATATACGCAAGAGCGGAAGCGGCAATCCCGGGACGATGAACGTCGTCCGGACTTACGGTAAACTCGTCGGAATACTCTGCCTGATCCTCGACGCGGTCAAAGCCGCCGTGCCTGCGTTCTTCGCCTGGTGGTGGTTTGCGGGTACGCCTTACGACCTGAGCGATAAGTTCGGATTATATTTGTCCGGACTGGCGGTCGTAGTCGGTCACATCTGGCCTGTCACTATGAAATTCCGCGGAGGCAAGGGAATCGCCTGCATAATAGGCATTTCGCTCCTTGCCAATCCCATAGTTACGCTTATATCGTTTGCCGCCGGCTTGCTGTTTATAATAATTTTCAAGATCGGCGCAATGGGCTCTTTCATAATGATTTTCACGCCCAATATTTACGAAGCGATAATGCTCGGTACTTCCGCGCCCGCAGTCAGCGCGCTGGTTTTCGCGACGGTTGCGCTCGCGTTGTTTGCGCACCGTTCGAACATAGTCAGGCTTTTTACGGGCAAAGAAAACCTTACGGTATTCTTTCCGAAAAAGAAAAAGGAATAACGAATCGTTGTCATATCGTCGTCCCCGATTGCATAGTATTAAGCAGTCAGGAGGACGCGTATGGAAGAATTCGATATATACAAAGACATCAGAGAGCGCACGAACGGCAACGTCTATTTAGGCGTAGTCGGACCGGTGCGCGCGGGTAAATCCACATTTATCCGCAGTTTCATGCAAAAGCTCGTACTGCCCGGAATGAAGGACGCGCCCGAGAAAGACCGGGTGCTCGACGAATTGCCGCAGAGCGCGAACGGCAGAGCGGTAATGACTACTCAGCCGAAGTTCGTCCCGGGCGAAGCCGTGGCGGTAACGCTGCCGGGCGGAGTCGAAGCGGGTATCCGGCTCGTGGACTGCGTCGGCTATATGGTCGAGGGCGCGGAAGGCGGTGCGGACGGCGATAAGCCGCGTATGGTTCGCACGCCGTGGACGGACGAGGAGATCCCGTTCGCAGAAGCCGCGGACATAGGCACGCGCAAAGTGATCGGAGAACACTCCACTATAGGCATAGTGGTCACTACCGACGGCTCCATATCTACCGATTTGCCCCGTTCGGCTTACACTCCCTCCGAGGAGCGCGTAATAAACGAACTGAAAGAGCTCGGCAAACCGTTTGTGGTCGTGCTCAACTCGACGGTGCCGCACGATCCCGAAACGGTCAAGATTGCCGAAGCGATGAGCGAAAAATACGGCGCGCGCGTTATGCCTCTCGACGTAGCGGAAATGACCGAGGACGATATTTCGGGCATTATCGAAGCGGTGCTCATGGAGTTCCCGCTCAAAAATATAGACTTTACGCTGTCAAAATGGCTCAGAGCGCTTCCGCTCGAAAATTCGCTCATAGCGTCGCTTATGGAAACTCTCAGAAAGAGCGGCGCGGATTGCCAACGTATGCGTGATTATAAATGCCTTGAAAGCGCTTTTTCGGACAGCGATAATTTCAAACCCGTGGAAGTAAAGAGTATCGCGCTCGGTTCGGGCACGGTCAACTGCGAAATAGAAGCGTCGAGCGATCTGTTCTATAAGGCGCTCAGCGAAGAATGCGGAATGGAGATCGCGGACGACTACGAGCTTATGAGCCGTATCAAATCGCTTGCCACGGCAAAGAAAGAATACGACCGTCTTGCGACTGCGCTCGAGGAAGTCAACGAAACGGGATACGGCGTAGTCATTCCTACGATGAACGATATGACGCTCGAGGAGCCGCAGATAGTCAAGCGCGGAAGTCAGTTCGGCGTTCGTCTGAAAGCGAGCGCGCCGAGCCTGCATATCATGCGCGTGGATATAGAGTCCGAAGTCAGTCCCATCGTCGGAACCGAGCAGCAGAGCGAAGATCTCGTAAAATACCTGCTCAGCGAATTCGAAAACGATCCGCAGGGGATATGGGAAACGAATATGTTCGGCAAGAGCCTGCATTCGCTCGTGAACGAAGGACTGTCGAACAAACTCAACGCCATGCCTCCCGAGGCGCAGAAAAAAATGCGCCGCGCGCTCAGCCGCATAGTCAATGAAGGCAAGGGCGGAGTGC
>CANDJX010000071.1 GCA_947385185.1 uncultured Clostridia bacterium | reverse complement strand
ATTTCTTCGACGAACAGGAAAACAAGAAATAACACCAAACGAAAAAATACCCGCGGGCGGATAAACCCTCGGATATTTTTTTGCGTGGAGCATGGTTTTATATCGTGACTTTATTCGTTATGTTCCGAGGCGGTCGGTTTTTCGATAAGTTCGATCGCGTCGCGTTCGTGACGGAAAAAGTAATATATCATATACGCTCCGACGAGCGTTCCGACCACCGCCATAACGACGATCGACGGTGCAGACCAATTACTGCCTTTTGCGACCCCGAGCGAAACGATCGTGCCCCCTACGTCGAACGCCGCGTGAATAAGGATCGGAAAAAGGAGCGATTTCGTGGCGATGAGTATGACGTTGCACATACAGCCTACGAGAAAAGTATATCCGATCTGAAGCGCGGTTGCGCCGAAAGGCGCGCCCGAAAATAAGTTGAGAAGGTGTACGAGCGCGAAAATGCCGCTGCTTGAAATTACCGCAAGCGCCGCGCCGTGTCGTTTATCTCTCAGTTTATCGAGCAGAAGCGGGAATACAAACCCGCGGAATGCGATTTCTTCGAAAAGGCCTATAAAAAGGCAATGAAAAACGAAAAGCGTTACGACTCCGCCGCTTTCGACTATTTCGAGCTCTCCGCTCGCAAGCGTGAAAAACGGAAAATTCGCAAGCGCGACCGCAAAACCGCCGAGCGTCGGCAACAGCCCTTTTCCGAGCCCCGGGCGGAACGTCGCGCCGTAACCGTATACCAGAATAAGCAACACGCACGCCGCAGCGAGAAGCAATCGTTCGACGATCCCCGAAACAAGATTGCCGGTTACAGAGAAATGTCCGCCGAAAACAGTCGCTTTCAATATTTCCGTTACGATTATGGTTATTACCGCCGCGACGCATACGATAAGCGCGATGATCGGCAGAGTGTTTTTTTTCTTTTCGCCCATATTTCAATTATAGTGTAAAACGCGCCGCAAGTCAAGCGCGGTTTTATTTGTTTGCAGCAACCGAATTTACGATTTTATTGACCGAATCTTTTACGTCCGGACTCAGTCTTTTATAGTTCGCGAAAAATTCCGCTTCATCCGCGGTCATAGGCACGAGCGTTTCGTTTTCGTTGAAAAATTGCGACAACGTAAGCCCGAGCGTTTCGCAGATGATTTCGAGATTTTGCACGGACGGGACAGTTCCGCGCGAAAACGTGTTCGCAAGCGTGGACTGGTTCAGCCCCGAAAGTTCCGCCAGACGGTATACGCTCATGTTTCTTTCCAAACGTAATTTATTGAGTTTTTCTATAACGTTCATTTTTTCACCCCGCAGCGTTTGTTCTCTTATAATGATACTCTATATTTTAACTATAATTAAACCATAAATGAGTTGACTATATAGTTTGATTATGCTATAATTCATTCAACATATAACAAAGGAATGAAAAAGAATAAAATGGATGATCAAAAGAAAAAAATCATTGCGATATCGGTTCTCGCGTTCATCGTAGCGTCGGCGGTAACGATTATCGTCGTCATGGCGGCGCGCGGAATACTGCCGCTCGACGAAGTTACCGAAAGCGGGTTTGCTTTTCGGAAAAACAATGACGGTTATACGGTCGTCGCATACAACGGCGACGATTCCTGTATCGAAATACCCGAAAAAGTGCGGGGTCTGAGCGTTACCGCAATAGATTCGGGGGCTTTCAGATGTACGACCCGGTTGATTTCCGTCACCGTTCCGGATTCGGTAACGAGTATCGGGAAAGAGGCGTTTTATTTATGCCCGAACTTGCTCGACGTCGTTTTACCCGATTCGTTGACGTACGTCGGCGAAAACGCGTTTCTCGGGACTTCGGCATACGAGCGCGCGTACGACGGAATGAACGGGACGTATATCGGCGGGTATCTGATGTACGTCGGAAACGTCGGACGGAATTTTTCCGTAGCCGACGGCACGTACGGAATAGCGGAAAAAGTGTTCGATCGCAACCCGACGTTGTCCGGCATAACTTTTCCTTCGAGTATGAGATTTATATCGCAGAAGCTGTTTTCTTTCTGTCATTGCCTGACGTCGGCGACGTTTGCTTCGCCTTCGGGCTGGTACGTTACGTTGCACGACGAAACGACGGAGCTTTCGTCGGACGAGCTGTCCGACGCTTCGGTCGCCGCGCGTTATCTTACGTCCGCGTATGTGAATTATTCGTGGAAAAAAGTATAGTTTTATGTACCGAAAAAGTCCGGAAACGGACGGGAAGCGTTCATGAGCGCTCCCGCCCGTTTTATTTTGTTACTAAATTTCACAATTCGTTTTTTGCATTTACATTGACTATTGCATTTCCGTATGTTATAATAACCGTATGAATAGCGAAGATCTTATGCGGAAATTTTTCGAGGGCGATAAATTCGCTATAGAAGCGGGTATCGAAATAATCGAAGTGAACGAGGACAGAGCCGTAGTCCGCGCTTATATAGGACCGAAACATCTGAACGCCAACGGTTGCGTTCAGGGCGGTATGCTCTATACTATCGCGGATTTTGCGTTCGCCGTGCTCGGCAATTTCCGCCATCCGATAACCGTTACGCAATGCGGCAGTATATCTTACGTTGCGGCGGCGTATACGGGGGTCGTTACGGCAACGGCGACCGAAACGGTACGGCGCGGTCACAACACCGTCAGCGACGTGGTCGTTGCGGACGCGGACGGCAATACGGTGTGCGTCTGCCGATTCAACGGTTTTGTAAAGGATACGGATCGCGACGAAGTTTTCGCAAAACTCGCAGAAAAATAAGGCAACCGAGGGTTTATGATGATCTACGACGAAAAAGCAGAAACCATGTCGCGCAAGGAAATGCGCGAACTTCAGCTCGAAAGACTTAAATTTATCGTATCTTACGCATACGATCACGTTCCGTTCTATAAGAAAAAATACGACGAAGCGGGCGTAAAGCCCTCTCATATACAGACGCTCAAAGACATAGAAAAACTTCCGTTCGTCACGAAATCGGATCTGCGGGATAATTATCCTTACGGGTTGTTATCCGTGCCTCTGTCCGAAATCTCGCGTATACACGCGTCGAGCGGCACGAGCGGGAAACCGACCGTTGTCGCTTATACCGCCGAAGATATGGAGGTCTGGACGGAATGCATGGCGCGGCTTGTCGCCGC
This sequence comes from uncultured Clostridia bacterium, assembly GCA_947385185.1. Classification (GTDB taxonomy): domain Bacteria; phylum Bacillota; class Clostridia; order Christensenellales; family Pumilibacteraceae; genus Protoclostridium. Next base: position 5,394 of record CANDJX010000071.1, on the reverse strand, counting down.
GGCGGGCGGTCGGAGCGACGATATTGTTCAGATATGTTTCGGCTACGGATTGTTCACCGGTGCGCTCGGTCTGCATCAGGGCTGGGAGAGGATAGGCGCGGCGGTCATTCCCGCGTCTACCGGAAATACCGAGCGTCAGATAATGCTCATGAAAGACCTGCAATCGACCGCGCTCGTCGCAACGCCCTCTTACGCGCTGCATATCGCGGAGGAAATGGAACGACTCGGATATAAACCCGAAGATTTCAAACTCCGCGTCGGAATGTTCGGCAGCGAAGCGAGCTCGGACGCCATGCACGCCGAGATCGCGCGCAAATTGCATTTGCTTCCCACGGACAATTACGGACTCAGCGAACTGATCGGTCCCGGCGTGTCCGGCGAGTGCGAATTGAAGTGCGGTATGCACGTCAACGAGGACCATTTTTACCCCGAAATACTCGACCCGACGACCTTTAAGCCGCTTGGCGAAGGCGAGTACGGCGAACTCGTTCTTACCGCGCTCACGAAAAAATCCATGCCGATGATAAGGTATCGCACGAAAGACGTTACGGCGATCGATTATTCTCCGTGCGCTTGCGGCAGGACGACTGCGCGTATGGCGAAACTCAAGGGTAGAACGGACGATATGCTTATCATAAAAGGCGTGAACGTCTTTCCGTCGCAGATCGAGGGAGTGCTCCTCACGTTCCCCGAGATCGGCGGGACTTACGAAATCGTCGTTACGCGCGAGGACTATAAGGACAAGCTCGAAGTCCGCGTCGAGCTCGTGGACGACGCGATCGTCGGAGATTACGGCAGGCTCGAAAAACTCAGCCGCGACATCAAGCACGCGCTTAAGACCGTACTTCAGATCGACGTTAAACTCAGCATAGTCGAGCATATGACGCTCAAGCGTTATGAAGGAAAAGCGAAACGGGTCATAGACCTCAGACAATATTAAAGATATGGAAAAGACTCAGAATACAAACAAAGAATTGATGCTCACCAACCGCGCGGTCGCTCGCGGCGCATACGAAGCGGGAGTGCGCGTATTGTCTGCGTATCCCGGTACGCCGAGTACCGAGATCGCGGAAAATTTCGTCACTTTCGACGGCGTTTATGCGGAGTGGGCGCCGAATGAGAAAGTCGCGGTCGAAGTCGCGGTCGGCGCGGCTGTCGCAGGCGCGCGCGCTATGGCGTGCATGAAACACGTCGGGCTCAACGTTGCCGCCGATCCGCTGTTTACGTCGTCGTACACGGGCATTAACGGCGGACTCGTTATCGTCGTCGCGGACGATCCGGGTATGCATTCGTCGCAGAACGAACAGGATTCGCGTTATTACGCGCGCAGTTCGCACGTCCCTATGCTCGAGCCGAGCGACGCGCAGGAAGCCAAGGATTTCGTCAAACTCGCTTATGAAATAAGCGAAAAGTTCGACACGCCCGTTTTGCTTCGGCTTACCACGCGCGTGGCGCATTCGCGCAGTCTCGTGGAATTGTGCGAGCGCGAGGACGTTCCGCTCCGCCCCTATGAAAAATCGGTCGCAAAGTATGCAATGATGCCCGCAAATGCAATCGTACGTCATCGTTTCGTCGAGGAGCGCGACAGCGAGCTTGCCGAGTATGTGAACGGGCTGTCCGTCAACCGCGCGGAATATACCAAGAGCAAGATCGGCGTGGTATGTTCGGGCGTGGTTTACGAATACGTAAAAGAAGCGTTGCCGAACGCAAACGTTTTCAAGGTCGGCACCGTGCATCCGCTTCCGATCAAAGCCATACAGGCGTTTTCGCAGAAAGTATCGCAACTGTTCGTTATAGAAGAACTCGAGCCGTTTATCGAGGACCAGCTCAAGGCGGCGGGTATAAAGTGCAAGGGAAAGGATATTTTTTCGCTTCAGGGTGAAATATCCGTGTCCAAGATCCTCGAAAAATTCGAGCGTCTGCCCGTGCCCGTCCCCGATAAAGTTCCGCCTCGTCCGCCCGTTATGTGCGCGGGTTGTCCTCACCGCGGGGTGTTCTATGTGTTAAATAAACTCAAACTGACGGTCAACGGCGATATAGGCTGTTATACTCTCGGCGCGCAGCCCCCGCTCGCGGCGGTAGACACCGTGCTTTGCATGGGCGGTTCGGTGTCTATGGCGCACGGCTTCAAGAAAGCCACGAAGGGCGTAAGCAATAACGTCGCCGTCATAGGCGATTCCACGTTTATTCATTCGGGCATTACCGGACTTATAAACGCCGTATACAACGAGAGCGGTATTACGCTCATAATTCTGGACAATTCCACAACGGGTATGACCGGACATCAGCAGCATCCCGCTACGGGCAAAAATCTCAAAGGCGAGCCTGCGCCGGCGGTGCTCCTCGACGATCTTTGCCGCGCCTGCGGAGTCAAGGACGTCAGCGTTGTTGACGCATACGACGTCGCCGCCGTCGAGGACGCGATCAAAAAGGGCATAGCGTCGGACAAAGTAAGCGTCATAATCGCACAGCGTCCCTGCGTTTTGCTCGATAAGTCGCCGAAGCCCAAAGCGATCGTAAACGGTTGCAGAAATTGCGGCAAGTGCATGAAACTCGGTTGTCCCGCGATCGTGAAAGGCAAAGACGGGATTTCGATCGATCCCGTTCAGTGTACGGGCTGCGGACTGTGCGCAAGGATTTGCCCGTTCGGCGCCATTACGGTGGAAAAGGAGGGCGTATGATGAATATTCTTATCGCGGGCGTAGGCGGACAGGGCACGCTTCTGACCAGCCGCGTCCTCGGAAAATACGCACAGCTCGCGGGTATGGACTGCAAGCTCAGCGAAGTGCACGGAATGAGCCAGCGCGGCGGAAGCGTCACGACGCACGTCCGTATTGGCGAAAAAATATATTCTCCCGTGATCTGGGAAGGCGGCGCGGATATGGTCATTGCGTTCGAAGTCCTCGAAGCTGCGCGCGTAAAGCATTTTCTTAAAGAGGACGGCATACTGCTCGTCAATGACGAACGTATATTGCCGATGCCTTGTATTACCGGCGCGGTCGAATATCCTTCCGGTTTGAAAGCCTCGCTTTTGCAGGAAGTCAATCGCGCGTACTTCGTCCCGGCTACGGAAATGGCGGAGAGCGCGGGAAGCGCAAAGGCGACCAATATAGTCATGCTCGGTTGTCTGTGCAGGCTGTTCGGCTTCGAACGCGACGTTATGGAGCAGGCGGTTTCGGAATGCGTTCCCGAAAAGTTCAGAGAACTGAATCTGCGCGCGTTCGATACGGGCTATAACAGAGTAAAATAAACGCTTGAAATCCAAAGGGGAAAATATGGACTATTTTCAGAAAGAACTCGAAACAATGAGCGCCGACCAGAAGTTCGTACTTCAGTCCGAGCGGCTTGTAAAAACAGTCGGATACGTTTACGAAAACCAGAAGCCTTATCGCGAAAAAATGGACGCGATTAAGCTCAAACCGTCCGACATAAAGACGATAAACGACATATACAAACTTCCGTTTACCACGAAAGCCGATCTGCGCGCGGCGTACCCGTTCGGAATGATGGCGGCGCCGAAACGCGATCTCGTACGTCTGCACGCGTCGAGCGCAACGACGGGAAAACTGACAGTTGCGGGCTATACGAAAAAGGATATAGACGTCTGGGCGGAATGCGCGGCGCGGTCGCTCGTTATGGCAGGCGCGACCGAGGAGAGCATAGTTCACGTTTCGTACGGCTACGGATTGTTCACGGGCGGACTCGGAATGCATTATGCAGGCGAGAAACTCGGCGCGGTAGTCGTCCCCGCATCTGCCGGAAATACGCAGAAACAGATCCAATTGCTTACCGATTTCGGCGCGGATATTATTTGTTGCACGCCGTCTTACATAATTTATCTTACCGAAGAAATCGAAAAAATGGGCTTGAAGCCCGGCGTTGACATCAAGCTCAGAGGCGGATGTTTCGGCGCGGAAGCCTGGTCGGAGGAAATGCGCGCGGATATCGAGAGCCGTCTCGGAATAAGAGCGTGCGATATTTACGGACTGAGCGAGATTGCGGGACCCGGGGTTGCGACCGATTGCGAGTATAAGACGGGTATGCATTTCCAGGACGACCACTATTTCCCCGAAATCGTGGACGTCGATTCGCTCGAGCCGCTCGGGTTTAAGCAGTCGGGCGAGCTTGTAATAACCACACTCGATAAAGAGGGTATGCCGCTTTTGCGTTATCGCACCCGCGACATAGCGAGCCTTAATAACGACCCGTGCCCGTGCGGCAGGACGACCGTCAAGCTCAATAAAATCACGGGAAGAAGCGACGATATGCTTATAATACGAGGGGTAAACGTATTCCCGTCGCAGATAGAAAGCGTTCTTCTCGGGAATAAGAATATAGAGCCGCATTATCACATCAACGTAGATCGCGTCAATAATCTCGATACTATGGAAATAGTGGTGGAACTGTCGCCCGAGATACCTATCGACAACGTCGAGGGCGTCGAAGCGATAAGGAAAAAATTGAGCGCGGATATGGCGTCGGCGCTCAGCGTAAGCGCAAAGATCACTCTCGTGTCGCCGGGTACCGTTGCCCGTAGCGAAGGAAAGAGTAAACGTATCACGGATTTCAGAAAGCTCTAAGGCTTCAAGGAGGGAAAATGATTCAACAATTAGCGGTTTTTCTCGAGAACAGAGAAGGAAGAGTAAGCGAGTGCTGCAAGGCGCTTAAGAACGCGGGCGTGAATCTTAATTCGATGTCGATCGCCGATACGCGTGAATTCGGTATTCTCCGTCTTATTACGGACGACAACGAAAAAGCGCTTTCGACTCTTAAAAAATGCGGTTTTGTCGCGTCGCTTGTCGAACTGATAGGTATCGAAGTGCCGGACAGACCGGGCGCATTGGCGGATATTCTGATAGTGCTGTACGACGCCGGAATAAATATCGATTATCTGTATTCGTTCGCGGGCAAGGGCGGGCGCGCACAGATCGGGTTCAAAACCTCGACGCCGGATAAAGCGCTCGGAGTACTTCGCGCTCTCGACGTCATAATTTTATAAAAACGCTTTACTTTTTTCCGCGGATGTGATAATATACTTCGCGGAAACCATGCCGGTGTGGTGAAATTGGCAGACGCACGGGACTCAAAATCCCGCGGTAGCGATACCGTGTCGGTTCGACCCCGACCACCGGCACCAAAAAAATACAACGACCCTTTAGGGTCGTTGTATTTTTTTGGTATGCCGTATAGAGGGGGCGAACTGCGCGCGAGTATAGAAGAGGGATAACGAAAAAGAAACAATAGCAAGCGTTCGCTCAGCCGAGCGCGAAGCGCGAACGCCAAGGCGATGAAATCGCCTTACCCCGACCGATAGGGAAAGGGGTCGTTGTATTTTTTTTGTATGCCGTATAGAGGGGGCGAACTGCGCGCGAGTATAGAAGAGGGATAACGAAA
>CANDJX010000070.1 GCA_947385185.1 uncultured Clostridia bacterium | reverse complement strand
CCGAAGCACGAGCAAGTCTTTTCAATTGTTTCCATAAAAAAAGATGCCGCTCCCTTGCGAGAGCGACACCATAGCATACACATCTCGCGTAGTTGCGACACCACATAAACTCGACCTCAAGGAAACCTCTCTGTCCACAGTTTGCGATAGTGTATTGCTACCTATTCCATACTGTGGACAATGTATAACAAAATATACCTTCGGTGAGATCGGGTCCAAAGGTTATTTTATGTGATGTCGCATTGTTATTATAGCACTTATTATCCGAAATATCAAGACTTATGGGCAACGGAAATTAAAAAACGACCTTACGCACTCCGTTTCGTATTCCGTTTCTCCCGACTTCCATTGTACGGAGCGATCCGCTTTATCGGATATAAACCCCGAATGAATCGGTCGAAGTATACAGACGTACCGAGAAAAACTCAAAGACAATAAAAAAACCGCCGCGGGCATTTTCTCTTGCCTGCGGCGATCCGTTATTTTTATGATTATACTGTCTGTCAGACCGTCTTGTCGATGTCGGTATCCTTCGACCACGAGTACATCTTTCTGATGTCCTCGCCGACCTGCTCGAGCTGATGTTCGGCTTCCTTCTGACGCTTTGCGTAGAAATAAGCTCTGCCGTTGTTGTTCTCCGCGATCCAGTCGGATGCGAATTTGCCTTCCTGAATCTCGGTAAGTACTTTTTTCATTTCCGCTTTGACTTCGGGAGTGATGAGTCTTTCGCCGATCTTGTAGTCGCCGTATTCCGCGGTATCCGAGATCGAATAACGCATGGTATGGAAACCGCCCTTATAGATAAGATCGACGATAAGTTTCATTTCGTGTATGCACTCGAAGTACGCGTTACGGGGATCGTAGCCCGCTTCGACGAGCGTTTCGAAGCCCGCCTTCATAAGCGCGGTCACGCCGCCGCAAAGCACGCACTGTTCGCCGAACAAGTCGGTTTCGGTCTCGCAACGGAAAGTCGTTTCGAGAACGCCGGCGCGCGCGCCGCCGATACCCGCCGCATAAGCGAGCGCAATATCGAGAGCTTTGCCGGTATAGTCCTGGTGAATGGCTACGAGGCAAGGAACGCCTTTGCCGTCGCAGTACTCGCTGCGGACGGTATGTCCGGGTCCCTTGGGCGCGATCATGAACACGTCTACGTTCTTCGGCGGAACGATCTGTTTGAAGTGAATATTGAAGCCGTGCGCGAACGCAAGCGCCTTACCTTCGGTGAGGTTGGGCTCGATGTCGTTCTTGTACATCTTCGCCTGCTTTTCGTCGTTGATAAGGATCATGATGACGTCCGCCGCATTAGCCGCGTCTGCCGCGGTCATGACGGTAAGTCCCGCCTTTTCGGCTATGGGCCAGCTCTTGCTGCCCTTATAAAGTCCTACGATTACTTTCACGCCGCTGTCTTTGAGATTGAGCGCGTGCGCGTGACCCTGCGATCCGTAACCGATCACGGCGACGGTCTTTTTCTTGAGAAGCGCGAGATTGCAGTCTTCCTGATGAAACAGTCTGGGTTCCATTACTAAATATCTCCTTGAATTGGTTTCGTTGTTTTTCCTGAAATATTATAGTCCCGTGCGTGGCTTTTGTCAACTAAATTACAACGATAACTATTTCTTGAGATTTTCCAGTTCGGCATTATAGCGGCGAAGCAGTTCGCGCCTCTCGTCGATCAAAGCCGTGAACACGCGAAAGTATTCCACGTCAGTGGGATTGGGGTCCGTCTTGCTGACGACCGCGTTGAGAAGCACCGATTGCGAGCGTTCGCGCTTCTTTTCGAGCGCTACGATTTCGCTCTCCGTTTCGGAAATCATTTTTTTAAGTTCGCTCTTTTTCGACATACTGTTCTCCCTTCCGTCAGGAATTCGTTTCGCCGTCGGCAGACGCCGTTTCGGTTTCGGCGACGGTCGCCGCAGAATCCTCGACTTCGCGGATCTCGAACGTGCGCGTCGAATTGGTGACTATGCGCCTGACGAGTCCCTTTTCCATAAGTCCCATGGTGCCTTCGTAAGGCATATAATAATCTTTGGCTTCGAAATTCGGATCCTTATATACGGCAAGCTCTTTCATGACTGCTTCTATGAGTTCTTTCGCGTACTTCGCGCGGCGTGCGCCCTTTATGCGATAGAGCGAAGGAGTGTCCGCCGTGGACGCCGTCGCCGAAACATCCTCGATCGCATACTTCGTACCTGCAAAGCCTGCGGGCTCGACGGCAAGAAGCAGACAAAGCGTTTTGCCGCGAATGATAATACGGGCGACCGCCGAGCGTCCGATACGGAACGTTTCGCGTTTCCAGCTCGTGCGCTCTTTCACTCTCTGATACGACAGCAGCGTATTTTTTATCTGACCGTACCACTCCTTCGATTCGTCTTTGAGCTGAATGAGTTTCGCGGTAAAACTACGATCGTAACGCACGCTGTCCTTGCCCTCGGTAACATATTCCACGTCGTCGTCGGATTCTTTCGCATCCTCGTCTTCGGGCTCGGGTTCGAGCTCGGGAGAGGATTCTTCGGTCGGGCGTTCTTCCGTTTCCGTAGCCGCCTGTTCCTCTGCGGGTTTCTCGGCTTCAGGCTCAGGCTGACTGTCGTTTGCCGCGGGAGGCGCCATCACTACTTTAATTACGGGCGCGCGTTTCCTGAGCGCGACAATGAACACGATGCCGAGCACGGCGAGCAGTACGATCATTACGATAAGAACGATAAGCAAAATAAGTTGCAACGTCTTATTCGACAAATCTACGGCTGACAATAAGTTTAACATTCTTTGTTCCTCCTTATGGCGAATACAATATCAATTACGGCAAAAACGCATACGACAAACGCAAGTATAAGATTTGCAATAAGAAACGTTGTATCGAATGCGGGTGTTACGGTGAACTCGTATTCGGCGTACAGCGTTTCGTACCCCTCGAGTTCGACCGTCGCGCACAAAACGTATGTGCCTTCTTCGGTCGGTTTGCCTTTAAGAGGCGTTCCGTCTACGGTGCGGTAGGTATATACGATCTCTCCGTACATTACCGAACCGGTGGGATCGTTCGGTTCGTATTCCGTGGACCAACCCTCGATTACCGGAATATCGATCCACTTGTTGGAGAACGGAGCTACGGTAAACCGGAAATTAGCCGACACCGGCATATAGTCGGCGTTTTCCGAGTCCGCGGTATATACGGTCAAAGTATAATCACCGACGGGCAGATCGCCGATCTTACCGAGCATTGCCTGATAAGTCAACGCCGTATAATCGGTCATGCTGTTTCCGTTCGCGTCGCTGACCGTATATAACAGATCGCCGTATGTCGTGCTACCGCCTGCGAACATTTCGTTTGTAAACGAACCGAATATCCAGCCCGACACGGCGGGCGCGTTTTCCCACACGTTATGCGCTCTGAGCACGTCGAACTTGAACGGTCTGTCGTTGCCGGCGAGTCCGGTATAATCGGCGCTCTCGGGGACGGACGCGCGTAGCTCGTAACCGCCTGCGTCAAGATCGGTCAATACGTCGACTACCCAATCGGGCAATTCGCCGTCGGACGTCAGCGAAAATTCGGCGACCGTATCGCCTGCGTCGTTTACGAATTCGACGGCGTTGCCGTATACGTAATTATCCGCGTCGCCCGTATACGGATATATCGCGAACGTTACGTCGGTCGCGCCGTAATACGGCGTCGCTACGATACGATTTATACTCGCATTGAACGATCCCCAGTTCCATTCGATTATGCGGGGAGCCGTAGACCAACGGTTTATAGCGGGAGTTATGGTAAAAGTAAGAACAAGTTTCGCCGGGTCGTCGGGATCTATATACACATTGCCGCCGGCGGCGATATCCGCCGTATTCCAACGATAAAGATTGCCGTCGTACGAGCGCAGGATTATCCGATGACGGATAGTCTCCTTTTTGCCGTTTACTTCCCTTCTCGCGTGGACGTAAGCGTCTTCTCCCGTTTCGGTCCACTCGACCGCATAATTTTCGTTGCTCGACAGATAAGGCGTGCGACGCATACCCGTATAGCCGAGTTCCGCGTCATAGTCGGGAATATCGAGCAAACGATATATGACGACGCTGAAACTGCTGTCGCGGCGTTCGTCCGTCGTGACGTTTACCATGGGAGAATACGACGAAGCCGTAAACTGATAGTAAACTTTATAAACGTTGACGTCCTTAAGCAAAGTATTGCCCGTATTGTCGAAATAGCTTTCGGTCACGTAATCGTTATTCTGCATGCGATACAGATTGTACGTCAGACGCGCGTTGCCGTACAGTTCGTCGTACGCCGAGTCTGCCCATACGCCCTTTCTTTCGGTCTGCCACTGCGTTCCGTCGTCGCGTTTTCCGAGGAGCGACTCGAGCGCGGCAAACGTATCGGTACGGACTGCGGAATTACCGTCGACGAGCGCGGCGTTACCGCCCTCCCAGAGATGAACCCGACCGTCGTAGAGATATTCGAAAGTGTTTCCGCGCAACGCCGCCGTCACGGTTTCACGCTCGGCGTCGGTGAATGCGCGCGGCGATACGGTAAAACGGTACACGCGCTCGATTGCGGGATATGTCGCGTCATCCACGGTGAGCGACGGGACGTTTATCGTAAGCGTATATTCGCCCGCCGGCATGGAGGAATTGAAATAGTCCTCGAAATTGCTTTTCGTTCCGTTTTCGTCGTTCCATACTTTAAGCCCGTCGGCGTCGCCGACTACCGAGCCGTTACGAAGCAACGTAAACGTTATCTCCGTTCTCGAGCCGTAACGCAATACGGGCGGATGGCTGAATACTACCGAGTCGTCGCCGTACGTCCAACCGTTGTGGTCGGCAAGAACGAATTCGGGCGTATTGTCGTCTGGATCCGCGTCGCCGTCCTCGACCACCCAGTTGCCGACGGTCACTATATACCACATTTTGTTTACCGTAGCCACGCCGCTTGCGTTGACCGAAACGGATACGCCGTACGCGCCGTCGAGTTCGCCCGTCGTAACAAACTTATAATTCGCATCGGGCGTAAGAGTCGCAGTCGTGCGGTATTCGCCTACCGTCGAACCGGAGCTGTCGACAGTGTAAGATATATCGAACCGACTGTCGGTGCGAAGTTCTACGGATATTTCTCTGTTATCGCGGTAACGGACGTAAGACTCCACCACGCGGCGGGGCGTTACGCCGGAAATTTCCTGCAACGAAACGTTGAACGCGTCTTTTATATACAAATTACCGGTTTGCATCGACACGGGAACGCCGCTGCCGTCGCTCGCTTCCCAGCTGAGACTTCCGGGGTCGCGAAGATTGATTTCGGCTTTAGTGACGGTTACCGTCATGGTCTGCGTCGTATTGCCCGACCAGACGCCCCATGCGGGATTGAGCGCGACGCTTATCGTATAAACGCCCGCGTCGTTTATACCCTGTTTTTCCGACGCCGTCCCCTCATGATTTTCAAACGTCATAGTCACGTCGTACGGAGCGCCTTCCGTCGCTTCGGCAAGTCCGGTGATTTCTTTTATAGTATGCGTGGTCCCGTCGTAAGGTCGCTCGATATTTTTAAGCACCGGAACGTCGACTTTATTTGCGTATAAATCGATTTGAGACAAATCGTTGTTCGCGGTAAGCAGATTGTTTACGTCCGTAAACGTTCTTTTTGTCGCAAATTTGTTTTCGCCGCTTGCGGTATACCAAACGGTGGAAGAATAAAGATTCCCCACTCCCATGAAATCGTTTATGCTCGGCAAAGCGCCCGAAGCGGAAGAACTCGGTGTGAAAACGTTAAAATCGTCGAACGAGGAATTATAACCGAATCCGTGCACTTTCTTATGTTGTATCCAATCATTAAGCAACTTGCCGTTGTCTGCTACACGGTAATTCACGTACATGAAATAAGTATACGTGCAGTTCGACGCATTGGTTGTCGGACGCTTGCCCGCGTTTGAATCGTAATCGTTTTTATTTTTATAAATGAACCGCGCGGGAAATCCGGATGACACGTTAAATGCATTTGTGCCATACTGAATATCGGTATTCGAAGGCATAAACACGGTCAACGAGTTAGGTCCGCTTTCCATACTGCTTCCTATGCAGTGAAAAGTCGTAGAGCCTATCGTTTTTACGTTTTCGCCCAAAACTACGCTCGATACGTGCGAATAATGGAACGCGCTGTCTCCGATATTCACCACCGCGTCCGATATCTCTATATACGGCATCCAAAGACTGTTAAACGCATTTTTACCGATATCGTATTCCGTTACGGAAACCGAATTGTTTTTTACCGGCTCGCCGTTTACGTCAAGATAATCGTATTCCACGCCGGGGAACGCCGTATCCGTATAATATTCTCCGGAAAATTTTACTTTCCAACGAGGCGTATCGCTGCCGATGCCGTCGGGCAGTTTCAAAAGCAACGCATTCTTTTTATACCAATGCTCGTAAATATCCGAATACCCGACAAGATACCATCTGTCGGTTTGATAATTTACTCTTGCATTCAGTCTATCCGATTTCCCCAAAGTGTTTTTACAGAAGATCAGACCGTCGAAGCTTCTGATCAATTGAGAAGTGCTGTTTCCCGTATTTACTCCGTAGATATTCATGGCGGAAGAGAATTGATTTTTGATCTGATCCAAAGTCCAACTGCTCGAATGGTTTTCTATTTCGGCGATTCTCGTACAACCTTCGAAACAATTGTCGCCGACCTTGCCCGGCGCAAGCGCTGACGGAATGGTGAAACGAACCAGTCCCATACCGTAAAAAGCACGCGCGCCGATAGAACTCACTTTATCGCCGATCACGAAATCGGACAACATCGCAGGGCTTCTTTGACCGCCCGAATGACTGAACGCATACGCGCCTATGCTCGTAAGGTTGGACGGAAATACCGCGCGGTAGAGCTGATTGTCCTCGCTGAATGCGTAATTTCCTATCGACGACTTGTCGGCGGCTGCGGCAGAAGTGTCGCTTCCGGTATAAGAATCCACCGAACGCAAACCGTAACAAAGCGCAAAAGCGCGCTCGCCTATGGTAACTCCGTTTTTCGTGCGAAATTCTATATGCTGCAAACCGTCCGCCGAGTTAATATCCGTACACGTATTATAAAACGAGTAAGCTCCTATCGTCTGATGCTTACCGTTCGACGGAAAAATTATGCTGTTTAATCCGACAGAGAATAAAGAACTCCCGTTCGTACTTGCGGCAACTTCGGTAAAAAGACTTTTCGTTTCGTCGGCAAACGAGATTTTCCTGATATTGCGCCGAACTTTAATCGCATTTACCGGATCGCTTGCCGACGCTATTCTCTTTACGTTAGTAGGAAGTATAAGATGTACGTCGCTTTCGGGCCAGCTGCGTCCGTCTCCGTCTGTCAGTTTTACGCCCGTCCAGTTTCCGTCGTCGTCTATAACGAGAAATTTGGTCGAATCGTAATATCCGCCCGGTTCGACAACGGTGTAGTTTTCCACAGCCGTAGCCGTTTCATCGACACGCGGTAATAAAAAACCTAAGTATGCGGCAATACAAGCGAACGCGGCAAGCGCGATCGTTAATAAAAACAAATACACTTTACGATTGACCATATTGCTCATCTCTCCTTTCGTAATCTGCCCGACGTTCGTATGTAAAATATCTATATGGCAAATATATGGCAAAATCAAAGGTGCGTTTACCATTGTCCGAAACACGGGGTCATATTCCGAAAAATAATTTTTACAAAAAATGTATTTTCGGAATTTTTTTCATTATAGCACCCCCCCCCGGAAAAAATCAAGTAAATTCGCCTTTAATATTGCAAAATAATACAAAAACATTGAAAATTTAATATTTTTTCCACACCATGTAGCTAAAATACATGATTTCGACACATATATCACTTACATTATATATAAAAAAGCGTAATTTATGCACACGGGGGCAAAAATTACGTCATTGTACCGCATACGGGGTCATATATTTTCAATAAAATCAAGGTGATTAAAAGGAATTTTTCTTTTAATAAAACACTGTTTTAATCATATTGTTTTTTAATAAAAGCGGAAACCCGGAAGAATTCCTTATAAGGACTATAGATCATAAGTGTCCCTTCCCTGTCATCTCGACCGAAGCGTATATGCGCCTTTCTTGTCATCTCGACCGAAGCGTATGCGTACCTTCCCTGTCATCTCGACCGGAGCGTATGCGTACCTTCCCTGTCATCTCGACCGGAGCACCGTAAGGTGCGTAGCGGAGAGATCTAATTAAGATTTCTCCAAAAGATTTCTCCGCGCGCGGCTATCGCCGCTTGGTCGAAATGACAGGGGTAGTACGATTTCTCGCGCTTGGTCGAAATGACAGGGGTGAGGCAATTTCTCGCGCTTGGTCGAAATGACAGGGGTAGTACGATTTCTCGCGCTTGGTCGAAATGACAGCGGGGGCGGCAACGCATATAAATCGCGCAGAAGCAAGTAACATAGAGTAGAAGTAAGCAACATGGAGTAATAGATAGAGTAGAAGCAAATATCATAAAGTATAAATAAAGTAGCTATAACTATCCGTTCCCGAAGTCAACGGAAAGTTTACACTTTCGGAGATCGACTGGACCGCTGCGGAGGTTCGGGGACACATCGGAAGTGTCCCCGACTTGTTGCGCGGCTTATAAGCGGCG
>CANDJX010000069.1 GCA_947385185.1 uncultured Clostridia bacterium | reverse complement strand
AATAAGAAATAGCCCGGATTGCTTCGGCAGTAGCCTCGCAATGACGAACACCCCCGGATTGCTTCGGCAGTAGCCTCGCAATGACGAGAAAAAGACACCCTTAACGTCATTGCGCGGAGCGAAGCGACAAAGCAATCCAGGAGAGAATGAATAAGAAATAGCCTGGATTGCTTCGGCAGTAGCCTCGCAATGACGACTAATGAAATCATAAATGCCTTACAATAACGAACAACAAACGCAAATTAAAAACAGTAGCCCGCTATGCTTCGTTACGAAGTCAGCGGGTTACTGTTTTTACCACAGGAACAATTCGCCATGACAAATATCATACATGAACAACTCGCCATGACAAACATCATTCATGAACAATTCGCCATGACAAACACACTTTCCGAGACTCTGTTTTTTGCTTGCGATCGTTTTCGGCTGCGTGCCGGGCGGTCGGATCGGCGTACGCTAATCAGCGAGCGACGTTGATTATGCCGAGTACGATTGCAACTGCAAATATTGCTATGAAAGCGAAAAGCAGTATTTTCGTGACAAGTCCGCGCCTGCTTGCAAACGCGAACGCGCCGAATACTATGCCGACGAACATAGCTATCTGTAATATTATTTGCAGAACGTTGAGCACGCTGCCCGCAACGTCGACGCCTGCGAGGGGAAGCAGATAAGTAATAAGCGCGATTATAGCAGAAGCGCCGAGCGCAATAAAACATGCCAGTAAAGCAAAATTACCGTTATTTTTATCAGACATATACCTACGACCTCCTTTGAAAATTGAGCTGTTTCGCAACTCTTAACGCTATACTAACAAAAACCAACGGCAATGTAAAGAAAAATACCGTAACGTATTGTGCGATATGTCAAATATTTGACATTTATTATTATTTGTATCGTTAAGTCTTATTTTTATTCGTATCGTTTGACAACGCCGGGAGTATAATGTTATACTTGCGTAAAGTATGAACGCCGGAAGCGCGCTTCGGCAAAGGAACGACGATGGATCTTCGCGTGGAAAAAACCTATATTTCTCTTTGGGAAGCTTTTTGCGGTCTGATGCGCGAAAAGCCGTTCGATAAGATCGCCGTAAAAGAATTATGCGCCAAAGCCAGGATAAGAACGGCGACGTTTTACAATCATTTTTCGGACAAGTATGACTTTTTCGGATCGATGATGCATTTCGAAAGCGTAAGATACGTGCGCGGTATCCGTTCGGACGACGAAAAAGATATAATTTCGTATTTTACTTATTATATTCGCAACGCTTTGGATTTTTTGGAAAAGAATGCGGATTTTCTTATGACTCTCGTAAATGACAACGCGTTGCAGCCTATACTCGGACTTGCGGGAAAGCGTTTGAAAAAAGACATTGCGTCGCGCCTTCGCAGGGGCAACGGATTACGCGTTTCCGTTGCAGCCGAGCCGGAATTGATCGCGGCGTTTTGCGCGGGCGCATTGGAAGAATCGTTTTCGTGGTGGTTCGACCGCCGTCGGACGGTATCGAAAGAAGATATGATCGAAAAACTTATCGCAATATTAAGCTCGGTGATTTCGCCGTCGGCTGAGACGCGCGTGGAGTAAGGTATGAAATAAAAAGGCAAAGCCGTTTTTCGGGCTTTGCCTTTTTATGTTGCGCGTTTATTGTTTATACGCTTTGCATAATTCCTTGATTGCTCTGTAATATATTTCTTCCAAGCGGTAAAAATCTTCTACCGGATAGAATTCGTCGGGTTCGTGCATATGCGTGTCTTTGCCCGGGAACACGGCGCCGAACGCCACGCAGTTCGGCAATTCCTTGGCGTAAGTTCCGCCGCCGATATGGAGCGGGGCGGATTCACAGTCGCCGGTCACGTCGCGGTAGACTCCGAGCAGTGTGCGCACGAGTTTGTCGTTCTCGTCGAACGCGAGCGGCGGAGCGGCGTGAATAATTTCGAGCCGTGCATTATCCGGCAAAAGATTGCGTATACTGTTTTCGACTTCTTCCGAAGAAACGCACGCGGGCGTGCGCACGTCAACCGTCGCCGTCAGTCTGCCGCCGTCGAAACGGAGCATTCCGAGATTGACCGTCGTTTTGCCGGTAACGTCCTCGACGCCGAGTCCGAGCCTTTCCGCGCCGCGCGCCGGGTCGGTGTTGTCGCGTAGCCATGCCGCCGATTCGCTGCCAGAAAGCGCGCCGACGAGCGCAAGGATTTTGTGCGCGGCGTTGATTCCTTTCTCCGGCGTCGAGCCGTGAGCGGCGACTCCGCGCGCAAAGTAATGCAAACCGTCGCTTTTCGCTTCCGCCGAAAAATCGGACAGTTCGCAGCCCGATTCGGCAAGCGCGGTCGCGACGCTTTCGAGCCTAAGCGCTTCGAGCGGCGCGCCGTAAGAGCATATGCGACCGAATAATTCCGAACCGACGCGGACGACCGCTTCGGCATGATTCGGCACGATGTTCGGTCTTTCGCCCGCCGAAACGGCGACAAAATCGTCAAGTTTTTCGTCCCGACCGAATATTATCGAGAGATGAGTTATGCCTTTTTCGCTCGCGATTACGGGGAAGTCGGAGTCGGGCGTAAACGAAACCGTCGGAATTTCGCAGTTTTTGACGTAATGCGCAATGCATTCGTTGCCCGATTCTTCGTTGCAGCCCGCAATCAGCCTGACGCGGCAACCGAGCTCGGCGTTTTCTTCCTTGAGCCGCGCGAGCGCGTGCAGACAGGCGACGAGCGGACCTTTGTCGTCACTGACCCCGCGGCCGTACAGTCTGCCGCCGTCGACGGTGAGCGCAAACGGCGGGAACGACCATCCGCTTCCCGCGGGAACGACGTCCAGATGCCCCAGAACGCCCACGAGCGTCTTGCCTTCGCCGTATTCCGCCCAGCCCGCGTAACCGCCGTCGCGTCCCGTTTTAAGCCCGTACGAAGCCGCGATTTCGAGAAAAGCGTCGAGCGCTTCGGCATTTTTCCGACCGAACGGCGCGCCGTCCTCGGGCTCGCCGAGCACGCTTTCCACGGCAATAAGTTTTTCGAGATCTTCAAACATATCATTAGTATATTTCCTTTTTGAAATAAAGTCAAGATTTTTGCAAAAACTTATTGACAATACGCCTATCGGTGTGTATAATATGCGGTATGAACGGAGTATGTTTGACAGGCAATCGTCCGCAGAAGATCCCGTTTGCCGAAAACAGCAGGGAATGCGCGGAACTCAAGGATCATATGCGCCGCACGGTGATCGCTCTTATCGAGGAGGGTTACAAACGCTTTATCACGGGCATGGCGCTCGGCTCGGATATATGGTTCGCCGAGTGCGTGATCGACTTAAAGGACGTATATCCCGATCTCGAGCTCGAGGCGGCGGTGCCGTATATCGGGCAGAGGGACAGGCTTGCGGCGGCGGACAGGTTCAGATACGACAGAGTGCTCCGCGCGTGTTCGGACGTGAAGTATATTTCCGACACATACAGCAAATATTGTATGAACAAGCGCAACCGTTATATGGTGGATAATTCGGACGTCGTGCTCGTCATAAATTACGCCGAGAGCGGCGGTACGGTCAATACCCGCGCCTATGCGGTCAAAAAGAAAAAACGTATCATCGATCTTGCTTAAATTTCGCACATATTTACGCATTGCGCAATAGAATTTATTACGACTACCATCACAGGAGAGTTATATGGAAACAAGGTACAAAATCTGCCCGAGATGCGAACTGAATTACATTCCGGTCGACGAAGATTATTGTAAAATATGCAAAGCCGAACTCGGCTTGGTGGAAGCCAGCTTCCTTTTGCCCGACGAAGACGACGACGCGGACGGAAAACTTTGCCCGATCTGCCACACCAACTATTGCGAAGACGGCGAAGATATGTGCATCGAATGCAAGAAAGAGCAGGCGGCAAAAGAAAAAGTCGAGGAGGAAGAGCCGAACGAATGGGCTGACGAGGAGAGCGAGGACATTACGGAGGAGGACGAACTGCCGCTTATCATTCTCGACGAGGACGAGGAAGAAGAGGAGGAAGAGGAGAATATCGCACCCGAAAAGGACGATTTCGAATATATCAATCCCGACGAATATCCGTCCGACGGCGACGACGAAGATGACGACGAGGACGACGGTTTCACGTTCTGATACGACGGTAAATTACGGGAAGCGTTCGCATTGCTTGTGCGGACGCTTTTTGATTATAAAACGGCTTACAGCCGTAAAATGCCGCGCGCATTTTTCTGTCGCGCCGTAAGACCGCGTGAATATAATAATACAATAAAAAAATATAATTGTAATAATTATATGGAAAATGTTTGAAAAATCGCTATAATTATTGTATAATAAAAGCAACGGAAGGAACGCGATATGTTAAAGATAAATAACGTTGTAAAAACTTATATATCCCAAAAGGGCGTGCACGTCACCGCGCTTAAAGGCGTTACCGTCGATCTCGGCAGTAAAGGGCTTGTGTTCGTGCTCGGCAAAAGCGGTTCGGGCAAATCCACTCTGCTCAACATACTCGGCGGGATAGACGCGCCGACCGAGGGCGAAATTATTATCAACGGTCGTTCGAGCAGTACGTTCAGAGAGAGCGACTTCGACAGTTACCGCAATACGTACATCGGGTTCGTTTTTCAGGAATATAACCTGATAGGAAATTACAGCGTAGGCACGAACATTTCGCTTGCGCTCGAACTTCAGGGCAAAAAAGCCGACCGCGCCGAAGTCGAAAAGCTCATGAAAAAGGTCGGTTTGACCGACAAAAAAGGCAATACGCTGTACGATCGCCGCACCGACGAGCTTTCGGGCGGGCAGAAACAGCGCGTAGCGATCGCCCGCGCGCTCGTAAAGAATCCCGAAATCCTGCTTTGCGACGAGCCTACGGGCGCGCTCGACAGCAAGACGGGCAGGGAACTGTTCGAGCTTCTGAAAGAGCTTTCGAAGGATAAACTGATCGTTGTCATCACTCACGACGAAGACCATGCGGAAACCTACGGCGACAGGATAATAGAACTTGCCGACGGCGAAATCGTTTCCGACCGCAAGAAAGCGGAAGTGAACAGATCGGTAAACGGCAGGTGCAAACTGCTGCGCAGTAAACTGCCCGCAAAGCGCATATTCTCTATGGGCGCGATAGGACTTAAAGCCCGACCGTTCCGTGTCGCCGTTTCCATACTGTTGTCGGTCATAGCCTTTTCGATCTTCGCAATAGCGCTGACGGCGGCGTTCGCCGACAAATTATCCGCGCAGGTCCGGACGACGCTCGATAACGGTCTGAAAACAGTAAGAGTATCGTTGACTGCGACTTCGACGCCAAACAGTCGCTATGAAGTTGATGAGAACGGAAATTATATTTATTATGGCAACTATATATTACTGCACGAGCACAGGGAAATGATAGCCGATTTCAATGAGAAGTATAACGACGGCGCGTCTGTCGTTTACACCGATTATTATTCGGGCAGATCCGTTTCCGTTCCTTTCCGCGACGGCATAGGAAACCGGATTCCGGTGCCGTTGTATTATAACTGTTCTCCGAGTAAATCGCTGTATCTCAACCCGACGACGGGCGAGCGCGACGCGGGATTGACTCGCGACAGCCGCCTTAATTCGTCCGCGTCGTGCCGATTGCCGCAGGACGAAACCGAAGTAGCGATTACCGACTACGTCGCCGATATTATTCTCGAATACGGCTATACTCCTTATTATAACGTTTCGGACGGATTTGCGGAAGCCCATCCCGGCGAAAAAGTCATGGTAAGCTCGGTCGACGAAATTATCGGCGCGACGCTCGACGGCAGAACGGTGACCGGCATATATTCGACGGAGCAGGATAAGGAGTATTATAAATCGCGTCTTACGTCTTATTATACCACAGACGACAAACTCGGAAGAGAAGTGTCGTCCGACTATAACAATCTTGTTTCATATTCTATATTGCCGTATTGTTTTTTAAGCGAGAACAATCGGTATAACGGCGGCTCACCATGCGACATTATGTTACGGTTGAGCGGCAACGCGGGCGTCGATATTTCTTTCCTGCGCGCCCTCGAAGATCATGCGAAAGCGTGCATGGGATATATGTATATAACTACCGCCTATGACGCGCCTTTTTCGGTCGCCGATTGGCTTATAGAACTTTCGTATATTCCGCTCGTCGCGTCGGTTGTCTTTATGATCCTGGCAGCATTCTTCCTGGTTCATTTCCTTATGACGAATATAGATTACCGCAACCGCGAGTACGGCATACTCCGCGCGATAGGCGCAAGCAAGCGCGACACCGAACTTATCTGTCTGTCGGAAAGTTTTTTCATTACGTGTATCGACTTCGTGCTATCCCTGCTGTTGGCGATAATCTTCTGCATAGTATTCAACGCATACTGCGGCGTTTCGCTATACGCCGTGTCTGCGCCCGTGATCGCGCTGCTGTTCGTTCTGTGCTTCGGCGTAGGCGCGCTCTCGACAATCGCGCCCGTCCGTCGTCTGGCGGCGAAAAAGCCCGTAGACATCATCAACGGGCGAAAAGCGAGGAGGTGAGCCATGCTGAAAGTCAATAACGTTATGAAAATCTACACGACCAAGTACGGCGACGAAACGGTTGCGCTCGATAACTTCTCCGCGGATTTCGGCGACACGGGGCTTGTATTCGTGCTCGGCAAAAGCGGTTCGGGCAAATCCACTCTGCTCAACATACTCGGCGGGATAGACGCGCCGACCGACGGCGAAATAGTGATCGACGGACGGTCGAGCAAATCTTTCAAAGGCAACGATTTCGACAGCTACCGCAATACGTATGTCGGCTTCGTATTTCAGGAATACAATCTCATAGACACTTACAGCGTGGGCGCGAATATCTCGCTTGCGCTCGAGCTTCAGGGCAAAAAAGCCGACCGCGCGGAAGTCGAGAAAGTCATGAGAAAAGTCGGACTGTACGACGAATACGAGGAAACGTATTACGAGAACCGCACCGACGAGCTTTCGGGCGGGCAGAAACAGCGGGTTGCGATCGCGCGTGCGCTCGTAAAGAACCCCGAAATCCTGCTTTGCGACGAGCCTACGGGTGCGCTCGACAGCAAGACGGGCAGGGAACTGTTCGAGCTTCTGAAAGAGCTTTCGAAGGATAAACTCATCGTTGTCGTATCGCACGACCGCAAGTGCGCCGAAACCTACGGCGACAGGATAATAGAGCTTGCCGACGGATCCGTCATCTCGGATCGGAATATAACCGACCCCGCCGCAGGAGCCGCCACGACCGAGCCGACAGGATTTACCGAAACGCCCCGCGAGCGCCCCGCGGCAATGTACGTCGGGAAACTGCCGCCGAAGCGCAGTTTCGTCATGGGCGTTGCCGGTCTGGGGTATAAAAAATCCCGACTGATTTTATCCGTACTGCTTACCGTGATCGCGCTGACCTGCGTGGTGTTCGCGCTCGTTATTTCGGGGATAGACACGCTGACGACGCACTTCGGCGGAATGTACGGCAGAGGATACGAATTGTACGAAATCGATACGGATAATTATTTGTACAATCATAAAATCACGCAAGTACAACTCGAAATGGCAAGGGAGTACAACGGCGGGAAAGATCCGATCATAGTACATGACCTCGGCGCTTACGACGTGCTGAACGCCATCGACGCGACTTCGCAAGGTCTTTCGTATGTGCCCGGTTTGCCGGACATATGCATGTACTCGCTTTCCGACCTTGCCGAAATAAATGCGGACACCACCGAAGAATATCTGAACCTGAAGCCGTACAGATATTTGTACGCCGATTCGACCTGCCGCCTGCCTGCAACGGTGGATGAGATAGCCATAACAGACCTGACTGCGGAATATCTCCTGGAGTACGGATATTATCGCGACGTTATCTGCAACGGACCGAGATACGACGCCGCGATAAACAGTCTTATCGGGCACAAGCTCGGCGACTTTACGATAGTCGGCATTTATTCGACCGAGCTCGGCGACCATTACAGGGAATACAGAAAACAGGACGAAATGCACGTTCCTTTCAAAAAAACTTCCGATATGTCGTACGCCATGCGAAATACGGTCATAGCGTGCAGTTACGTTTATGACGGCGCGATCGAAGCGCACGGTTTCGAAGTTTGGAAAGAAAAATTACTGCTTAAGACGAGCGGCGATATGGGGAAAGACGTTGCGTTTGTCGAAAAACTGTTCGACACGGACGGCAATCGGTATCCGTTCGTATGTTCGCTGTTTAACGGTGACGCGTCTTTTGCCGACGGATTCAAACGCTTCGGCTATATCCCGTGTCTGATCGGCGCGATTATACTGTCGTTGTTCGCGCTCCTCATGACGATGAATTTCCTTATAATAAATATAGATCATCGCAGAAACGAGATCGGCATACTCCGCGCGCTCGGAGCGAGCAGGAAAAACGTGCTCGCCGTGTGCCTTTGGGAGAGCATTATCATTGCGGGTTTGTGCTTTATACTCGGGTGCATCGCCGTGAGCGTCACGTTCGCCGTAATGAACTCGCTCGCGCTTACCACGCTGTTCTACCTGCATTTCTGGCATTACGTCGTCATGTTCGCGATCTGCGCCGCGTCCGCGATCCTTTCGTCGCTAATCCCGGTAGCGCGCATATGGAGGATGCAGCCTGTGGATATAATTAACGTAGAATAAATTGCGCTTGTTGCGCGGCTTATAAGCTACGCGAGAGTTCGTTAAACGTCTTGAGCGCTC
>CANDJX010000068.1 GCA_947385185.1 uncultured Clostridia bacterium | reverse complement strand
GCACCCGCGTAAGCGCATTGACGCGCATAAGTACGGCAAAATCGTGAGGACGGTAGCCGTCGCGCAAAAGTTTATTTATCGTATTCACAACAAAATCGGCTTCTTCGGTATCGCTCGAAGCGGTAAAGCACCTGATCGGTTCGCCGTTGCCGAGCTCGGACCAAAGTTTTTTCTCTATACGCGAAACGTTGTTCTTAATAAGATTATTGGCTGCGGCAAGAATATTTGCGGTAGAACGGTAATTCTGCTCGAGCTTGTATATTTTGGCGCCGAAATCCTCGATGAAATGCTGCATATTCGTAACGTCCGCGCCGCGCCAACCGTATATGCTCTGATCCTCGTCGCCGACTACGAATATATTGCCGTGACCCGACGCAAGCATTCTGACAAGACCGTACTGTATAACGTTCGTGTCCTGAAATTCGTCGACGTGTATGTACATAAACTTGTTGCGATATATATCCAGAACGTCCGGACAGTTTTCGAAAAGTTCGTACGTTTTCAAAAGCAAATCGTCGAAATCCATCGCGTTGTTGTTTTTGAGCCGCGCCTCGTAATGTTTGAAAACGTTTGTTATAGTATCGATTTCGGAAATATACGAATGCTCCTCCGCATAGCGTTCGGGCGAATAACCGAGATTTTTCGCGTCCGAAATGCAACGCAACGCCGTCTTGCGAAAATTATCGCTGTCGTCGCCCATATCTTTGGCGATCTGCTTCACGAGCCGCTCGCTTTCGTCCTGCGCGTATATGGTAAAATTCGACGCGTAACCGAGACGAGAAGCATTGCGGCGAAGAATCTTCGCGCACATGGAATGAAACGTAGAGATCCATATATCAGCCGCTCCTGGGACAAGAGCCAAAAGTCTGTTACGCATTTCATCCGCCGCTTTATTCGTAAAAGTTATGGCAAGCACGTTATAAGGACGCACGCCAAGATCCTCGATGATATGCGCTATCCTGTGCGTCAAAAGTCTTGTTTTTCCGCTCCCCGCGCCGGCAGTCACGAGTACCGCCCCATCGGTATCGAGCGCCGCGGCGCGTTGCCGTTCGTTCAATCCGTCAATTCCCGGCATCTTTCTTCAATCTCCCGAGTGCGGTTCTGTATCCGTCGGCGCCGTATTCCAGACATTTGTTTATGCGGCTTATGGTAGCGGTGGACGCGCCCGTAACGGCGGAAATTTCCTGATAAGTCTTTCCCTCGTCAAGAAGTCGCGCAACGTAAAAACGTTGAGTCATTGCCTGAATTTCGGATACGGTACAAATATCTTCGAAAAAATCGTAACATTCTTCGATGCTTTTCAGATTCAGTACCGCGCTGTAAAAGCTGTCCGTATTATCGTTCTTAAGTTTACTTATCATATGCGTTTACTCCGTTCCGAACGTTCCGGAAACAGTTTAACACACTAAAGCGAGGAAGTCAAACGTATTTGGTTTTTTCTTTATAATACCTTTCGCGAAGCTCGCGGAATTTATTGGACAATTCGAGGATATACCGCTGCCTGTTCCCCTCGTCCATTTCTTCATAGACTTTGCGATCCATAAGCTGACCGATGGGATTAAGTACGTTTTCGTCGCGATCGAGAATATCTCTGACTTTGACGTACATTTTTTCGTCTTTTTCCGCAAAATCGTCGCCGAGCGCCACTTTATTACGGATTTCATACTCTTTTTTTCTCAGATCGCTTGCAAGCGTCAGTTTCGAACTGTCCTCGGTTTCCGCCGAAAGTTTGTCCCGTTCTTCCTGCATTTTCTGCCAATAGCCCATTTTCATACGCTGTTTCGCAAGCAATGCGCGCCGCTTGATTTCGCTCATTTCTTTTTTCATAATAGTGCCTCCGTGTTTTTCCGACATTATAGCACTATTGAAACGAAATGTGACGCATTCGACAAAATACGTCGTCATAAGATAAAATCCGATGTTATTTCCGTTTTTTGGGCGCAGGCAGTTCGTCGTACATGGCGGGAAGGAGCCGACTCGCGAGTTCCGCGTCCTCAACGTCCAACTGCAGCATTTCTTTTGCGCCCTTATAAGGAATCACTACGGGCGCGCCGACAAGCATTTCGCGCGCGGCGGGCGTAGGCTTCACCAATACCCGACCGTCGTATATTCCGCCGAATACTTTACCGCGATAATACAACACGTATTCGCCCATCATCGGAATTCCCGTAACTTCGCCCGCCACGGACAAACAATCCGTTACGAAACAGAAAAATTCTTTGCTCGTTGCCATACTACCTCTCTGAAATCACGTACGATTATAAAAAAGACTTTCATGTAAAAACACGAAAGCCTTTTACGTCTTTAACCTTTATTCCCGCGTTTGCGTGCAGCCTCCGATTTCTTCTTTCTTCTTACGGAAGGCTTCTCATAATATTCTTTCTTGCGCAGATCGCCGAGAATGTTATCTTTCTGACACTTTCTCTTAAAGCGCTTGAGCGCGCTTTCAAGCGACTCGTTTTCACCGACTTTGACTACGGACACTGAGTTACACCACCTTTCCCGCTTCGGGCAAGATTATTGATTCGCTCTCGAATCGATTTAATGTATTTTAACACAATGAGCGGTAAGTGTCAAGCATAAAAGACGATTTATATCCGGATAAAAATAAAAAACGTAGTTTTTTCGTCGGATAGCGATCGCGATACACCCGACGCATTCCGAAACGGTTGAAAAACGCGATATATTTTTCAAAAAACATCATAAAAATTATATACTATTCCGAAAAACGGTGCTATAATATTGCTTGAAAAAACGATCCGAACAAACGAGTGTTTTTATATGATACAATACGGTAACGCCGTCGGAAAAATCGGCTTCTTAAAAAAGACGGGCGGGTTTGCAAAGAAAAATATAGTAATGCTGATAGCCTTGCTATCGGCTGTTATTACTTGCTTTATCGTGCCGCCGGACGAAAATTACCTCGGCTATTTTGACTTTAACACGCTTTCCTGTCTGTTTGCCGTGCTTGCTATCGTTTGCGCGCTGAAAAACGTCAACTTTTTCTATTTCCTTGCCGAAAAAACGGTAAAACTTTTCAAAACGGCGCGAAGCTCCGTTCTGGCGCTCGTGTATATTACTTTCATCGGTTCCATGCTGATCGCCAACGATATGGCGCTTTTAACGTTTTTGCCGCTCGGGTATCTCGTGCTCACGAACACGAAAACGGAAAAATACACGATTTTTACGTTCGTTATGCAAAATATTGCGGCAAATCTCGGCGGTATGTTGACGCCGTTCGGCAACCCTCAAAATTTGTATTTATACTCAAAGTTCAATATTCCGACATTGGAATTCATGGGCATTATGGCAATCCCGTTCGCGATTTCCGTTCTTTTGATCACGATATGCTGTTTTATATTCGTCAGAAAAGAACCGCTCGCATTCGAAGGCGAAACGGCAAGACCCGAGCCTAAACGCACCGCGCTGTATCTCACACTGTTCGCCCTTTCCGTTATCATGGTCTTTCGCGTGATACCGTATTGGATCGGACTGCCCGTAATTCTGGCGGCGCTTATGATCGTCGATCGCAAAGCGCTTGCCAAGGTAGATTATCCCTTACTGCTTACGTTTGTGTTTTTCTTTATTTTCGCCGGCAATATGGCGAGAATCGAGCCGATACGCGCGTTCTTTTCCTATCTTCTCGGAATAAACACCTTGCTTTTCGGCGTGCTGTCCTGTCAGGTAATAAGCAACGTTCCGTCGGCGATTCTGTTATCTCAATTCACCGAAAATTACGCGCCGCTTCTGATCGGCGTCAATATCGGCGGCGTTGGAACGCTTATCTCCTCGCTTGCAAGCCTTATAACATTTCGCGAGTACTGTTCGCACTATCCCGGCAAAAGCGGCAAATATATCGGAATTTTTTCCGCGTTCAACTTCTCGTTTTTGATTATACTGACCGGCATAATGCTCGTCATCGGGCTGCTGACGTAACGGATGCGTCAAAAGTCAAATCACTTTATTTCTTAAGATCGGGAAAATCGAGCGGCTGACCGGCAAGAATATGCACGTGCAAATGAAATACGGTCTGACCTGCGTCGTCGCCCTGATTTATAATAAGACGGTATCCTCCGCCGAGACCGAGCTTATCCGATAATGCGGGGATCTTTCTGAGTGCGCGCGCAAACGAAGCCGCGTCCTCGTCCGTCATATCGGAAATAAGTTTATAATGCCGTTTTGGTATCATAAGATAATGCTTTGCGGCTTTCGGATCTATGTCCCTGATAACGAACATATCGTCGTCCTCGTAGAGCTTTTCGGACGGAATTACGCCGTCTCTGATTTTACAAAAAATACAATCCATTTTATTTTACTCCTTCTTTATATAATTCCGAAACACAAACGTTTACAATTTCGCCCGGCTTTCCTTCACAATAAACACGGACGTAATTTTCCGCATATCCCGAAACTGCGCCGTCGTTATCTTCTTCCAGATACACGGACAAAGTTCTGCCGATCTGTTTACGTAAAAAGTCGTTTTTCAGTTCCGACCCGATCCCGATAAGCTCCCGCGCGCGACGACGGCGTATTTCCATAGGCAATTGCTTCATGCCCGCGGCGCGGGTTCCTTTTCTCTCGCTGTACGGAAATACGTGAATATCCGAAAAGCAGACCTTTCTTACAAAATCGCAGGTATCCGCAAAATCCGACTCGCTTTCCGTAGGAAAGCCCGTTATTATATCCGTAGTTATCCCGGCATTCGGGAAATATTTTCTTATAAGTTCTACCTTATCGTAATATTCGGCTGTAGTATAACGTCTGTTCATTTTCTTAAGCACGTTATCCGAGCCCGACTGCAAAGACAGGTGAAAGTGCTCGCAAAATCCCGAAGCCCTCATTGCCTCGAGCAATTTATCGTCCACAACCGAGCACTCGAACGAACTCATACGCTTGCGGATATTCAACCGTCCGAGCGCGCATATAAGTTCCGTCAACGACGATCCTATATCCTTTCCGTAAGATGAAACGTCTATTCCGGTCAAAACGATTTCTTTTGTATGGAGCGATGATTCCTCGGCTTCCGAAAGAATGGATTCGATAGTCCGCGATCTCGATCTGCCGCGCAGATACGGGATAATGCAATATGTACAAAAATTGTTGCATCCGTCCTGCACCTTGATAAAGTCACGGGTTTTTTCATGCGCAGGTATTGGCATATATTCGAAAACGTCGGGTATATTCCCGCTACATACAGGCATTTTGCATACTATGTCAGACGTAATTGCAGATATAATATCGTTTTTATTGCCGTTTCCGCTTATATAGACCACGTTTTTATATTTTGTATATACGCCGGGGTCGTTCTGACTGCTGCAACCGCACACATAAATTTTTGCGTTTTCGTTCGCCTTTACGACTTTGCCGATATACTGTCGGCTTTTCCTGTCAGCTTCGGAAGTGACCGAACACGTATTGATTACGTAAACGTCGGCGAACGTAAGTTCTTCGGTCACGTCGTACCCCATGCTTCGCAGCGCCGATACAATCGAACGGCTTTCGCACTCGTTCACTTTGCAGCCGAGCGTAAGTACCGAAATTTTCATTCCCACTCCCCCGCAAGCTGCATGATCACAGCCGCGCCGGCAATCGCCGCGGTTTCGGCGCGAAGAATGCGTTTGCCGAGCGTAACCGGACAATATCCGCATTCCGACATCATTTTCACTTCGGCTTCGGAAAACCCGCCCTCCGGACCTACGACGAGCGCGATCCTTCGGGCGCTTTTTTTGATTACGTCGCCAAGCCTTTTCCCTCGCGCATATGCGCCCTCATACGCAAACACCACGACGTCATATTCTCCGAGAGCAGGAATAATATCCGAAAATCTTATCGGATCGTCCACTGTCGGAATTACGGCGCGACCGCACTGTTTCGAGGCTTCGTGAGCGGCTCTGCGCAAGCGCTCCGACTTTTCCGACTTCTGAACGGTATAATCTCCGATAAACGGCGATATTTTCTTAACGCCGAGTTCAGTCAGTTTCTGCACTTCGAATTCGGTCTTGTCCCCTTTCAGAAGCGAAGGGAAAACTGCCAGATAAAGTTCGGGCTCCGTATCGTTTTCACAGTCGTTCACATAAGAAAGAGTCGCCGAAGTCTTGTCGAAAGACCTGATCTCATAAACGTAATCTCTGCCGTCGTTCGGGCAAAGAATGATTTTATCGCCCGTTCGCGCGCGTAAAACTTCGGCAAGATGCCTGTGCTCGTTGCCGGTCAGTTTCAACAGAGGTCTTTCAATTTTTTCCACAAAAAATCTTCTCAATTCTTTTTCAACAAAAACGCCTGCCACTCGCCTTTCTTTCGGGCGCGGACGATCGAAAACTCTCCGTCATCGATACCGAATCCGTCGAGTACGTCGCTTACGCGACTGTTTATAATTCCGCTGATAATTATGTATCCGCCGCTTTGCATTACGTCGGTCAACGCGGGACGAAGTCGCAACAAAATATCCGCCGTAAGATTTGCAAGGACTATGTCCGCCTTTCCGCCGTACTTATCGGTAAGATCGCCTTCCAGAACTTCCGCTTTCAGTCCGTTCAACGACAGATTGCTTTCGGTTGCGCATACCGCCTGCGGATCGATGTCGATAAAAGTACATTCGCGCGCGCCGAGCCGCAGCGCGGATATACCGAGTATGCCGCTGCCGCAACCGACGTCGAGCGCGCTTTTGTCCGAAAGTTCGACGTCTGAAAGCAACTCTATGCACATTCCCGTCGTTTCGTGCGTACCGGTCCCGAACGCCATACCCGGGTCGATGAGTATTTTCGGCTTATCGTAATTTCCGTCGAGCCATTTCGGAACGACTACAAGCGCGCCGAAATCGATCGGCTTATAATACTTTTTCCACTCGTTTTCCCAGTCCACGGAATCGCAAACCGTCACGTCGACTTCGACGTCGCGGCCGAGGTACTTTGCGAGCGTATCTGTCAGACCGCTTATATCCGCGTCCTCGCCGAAGCATCCGGACACGAAAGCCGCCGAAGTATCGATTTCGTCCAACGACGGGTCGTAATAATCCCAGTTCTTTTTCGAGCCGAGAATTTCTCTGACTTCTTCGCCGTCCGTAACGGACGCGCCTTCGCTGCCCGCTTCAATGATTGCATAAGAAACTATATCCGTTTCGTCATGCCTGACTTTTACGGTTACTTGTTTATATTTCATAAATTACCAAAGGAAAGTCCGATCGTAATTATCGGACTTTCCTTTTCCCGTCGTAAATTCGTAAGATTACGCATTTTCCGCGCCGCCGTTTTCTCCGGCAGCCTGTTGGTACAGCTTGGAGAATACGTCGTTCGACTTTTTCGACAATTCTTCGACCGCGCTTTTGATCGCGTCCGTATCGTCGGTCTTGAGCGCTTCCTTGACTTTATCCATTTCGCGTTCAAGCTCCTCTTTTTCCGCCGGATCGACTTTATCGCCGTTTTCGCGGAAGAATTTTTCGATCGAGAATACGAGTGCGTCCGCCTGATTTTTGGTTTCCACAAGCTCCTTTCTCTTTCCGTCTTCCGCCGCGAATTTTTCCGCGTCCTTGATAGCCGCCTGGATCTGTTCTTCACTGAGATTGGACGAAGCGGTGATAGTTACGCTCTGCTCTTTGCCGGTGCCTTTATCTTTAGCCGAAACGTGCACAATGCCGTTTGCGTCTATATCGAAAGTGACTTCGATCTGCGGCACGCCTCTCGGAGCGGGCGGAATACCGCCGAGTTCGAAACGCGCGATCGTCTTATTGTATGCGGCAAGTTCGCGCTCGCCCTGAAGGACGTGAATATCGACCGAGGGCTGATTGTCCGCCGCCGTCGAGAACACCTGCGACTTCTTGGTAGGGATCGTCGTATTTCTCTCGATTATCTTCGTGAATATACCGCCCATGGTTTCAATACCGAGCGACAGCGGAGTTACGTCGAGAAGAAGTACGTCTTTGACTTCGCCGCCGAGCACGCCGCCCTGAATTGCGGCGCCGATTGCGACGCATTCGTCCGGGTTTATACCTTTGAAAGGTTCTTTACCCGTAAGCTTTTTGACCGCTTCCTGTACCGCGGGTATACGCGTCGAACCGCCGACAAGGATAACTTTCTGTACGTCGTTTACCGTAAGTCCGGCGTCCGACAAAGCCTGTTTGCTGAGTTTGATCGTTCTCTCGACAAGGTCCGACGTGATAGAATCGAATTTGCTCTTGGTAAGCTCGCATTCGAAGTTGATCGGACCGTTCGGACCGAACGACAGGAACGGAAGGCTGATGAGCGTTTTCTGAAGCTGGGAAAGCTCGATCTTCGCTTTTTCCGCAGCTTCCTTAAGGCGTTGCATCGCCATTCTGTCGCCCTTGAGATCGACGCCGTTTTCTTTTTTGAACTGCTCGAGTAAATAATCGATGATTTTCTGGTCGAAATCGTCGCCGCCGAGTTTGTTATCGCCTGCGGTTGCAACGACCTCGAACACGCCGTCGCCGACTTCGAGAATGGAAATATCGAACGTACCGCCGCCGAGGTCGAATACGAATATTTTATGATTGTCGTCCCCGCCCTTGTCGAGTCCGTAAGCAAGCGCCGCGGCAGTAGGCTCGTTTATTATTCTGAGCACGTCGAGTCCCGCGATTCTGCCCGCGTCTTTCGTTGCCTGACGCTGTGCGTCGGTGAAATATGCGGGAACGGTGATGACCGCCTGCGATACCGTTTCGCCGATGTAAGCCTCCGCGTCCTGGCGGAGCTTAGTCAGTATCATTGCGGAAATTTCCTGCGGGGAATACGACTTATCGTCGATTATCACTTTCCTGTCGGTGCCCAT
>CANDJX010000067.1 GCA_947385185.1 uncultured Clostridia bacterium | reverse complement strand
GATTCCTGTAAGTGACTGGAGTTCAGACGTGTGCTCTTCCGATCTGAAACGTATATCGCCAAGCTCATGCCGCGCGGTATCACGACTTATTTCGCAAGCTGCGGTATGTGGGAATACGCGTTTATAGGCGATAATTCGCTGTACACTATGTACGAAACGTGGCTGAAAAGTTATCTCGAGTTCCCTTATATCTCCTCGTGCCTCGATCATCTGTTCCCGATAGACTATATTTCGGACAGCATAAGTCACCTGACGCGCGAAGGTGCGGTGATCCACAGCCGCATTCTCGGGAAAGAACTTATTGCGCAGATGCACTACGACGGGTATTTATAAAATACCGTATGGGTTGAGCGATTAAATGGAAAGAAGGCATTTTTTAATAAAAATGGAAAACCTCGTGCGGGGTATGACGCAATATCGAGCTGTAAGCCCGTGTATTTTACGCTTTTTCGTGCGCAAGCTATGATGAGTAATTTGCGCGGCTTAGAAGCAAGCAGGTCGAGGAGCGCGAGGATAACCCGAGGGATTGTACTTATCGTACATGACCGAGGGTTGCCGCAGCGTGACAATGAGATGCGCCGCTTATAAGCCGCGCAACAAGTCGGGGACACTTTCGGGTGCTCTCCCGAACCCCCGCAGACGGTCCAGTCAATTCCCGGATGTGTAAACTTTTCGTTGTTTGCTGAGTCTGTTTCACTTCTATTCTTTGCTACTTGACTTTATGAGGCTCCCCTTAGCAAGGGCGCGACGCGTTAAGCAAACAGTCCGGTGGACTGTTTGTAGCCAAAGCGTGACGAGAGCTGTGCTCGAGGATTGGGCAAGGCTGTCGCCGACAGGCGACTGAGGAAATTGTATAAGAGTAACGATGAGTAATTTGCGCGGCTCGGAAGCAAGAAAGACGAGGCGTGCGAGGAGATAATTCCAAGGGATTGTACTCTCCGGCTACAGGAGAGTGCATACGTTCGTAAGGCAAGACGTTTAACGCAGTATTACGCAATGTACGCGCTTCCGACAAAAGGCATTGGGGACACTGAATCATTATGTTTTTATCCTTTGTCTCGGATTATTGAACGAACGGGGTTGCCGCTTGATGCGGCAACCCCGTTTCAGTGAATTGTTTTATATGGTTTTTATTTACTCAAGCAGTCCGCCGCGGTCTATGATCGCGCGCACTTCGGGCGGGAAAGGCGGAACAAAATAAACTTTGCCTTTCGTCAGGTTTTCGATTTTACCTGCCTCGAGATCGACTTCGAGCTCGTCGCCGTTCTCCGCGTCCTTTGCCGCTTCGGGGCATTCGAGTATGGGCAGACCGATATTGATCGAATTACGAAAGAAGATGCGCGCGAAGTCGCACGCGATCACGCACGAAATCCCGCTTGCTTTGATTGCAATCGGAGCGTGTTCGCGCGAAGAACCGCAACCGAAATTTTTTTCCGCGACGATCATATCGCCTTTTTTGACCTTACCGACGAACGCTTTGTCGATGTCTTCCATGCAGTGCGCGGCAAGCGCGGCGGGGGAGGAGTCGTTGAGATATCTCGCGGGGATTATCTCGTCGGTGTTTACGTTGTCTTTGTATTTATGTACCTTTCCTTTCATGGTTCCGTCCTTGCGATGTATATTATTTATTTTGTTATGTTGTTTTAAGTTTTTTGAAAGGGGTGCGGGGGAAACTTTTTTGAAAAAAAGTTTCCCCCGCAAAAACGCCTCTTATAAAACGCCTATCTTGCCGAGCACTGCGGAGCAGGCGGCAACGTACGGAGACGCGAGATATATCTCGCTGTCTTCCGCGCCCATGCGTCCGACGAAGTTGCGGTTGGTCGTTGCGACGCACTTTTCGCCGCGCGCCAGAATGCCCATATATCCGCCGAGGCACGGACCGCACGTCGGCGTGGAAACGACTGCGCCCGCTTCTATAAACGTGCGTATAAGCCCTTCTTCGAGCGCCTGAAGATAAATCGACTGCGTTGCGGGAATGACGATCGTGCGCACGCCTTTTCTGACCCTGCGTCCTTTGAGCACAGCCGCCGCCGCTCTCAAGTCGGATATGCGCCCGTTCGTGCACGAGCCGATCACTACCTGATCGATCTCTATATCGCCTATTTCGTCGACGGTATGCGTGTTTTCGGGCAGGTGGGGGAACGAAACGGTGGGCTTGAGCGCGGACAGGTCGATTACGACTTCGCGCTCGTACTCGGCGTCCGGGTCGGCGGTAAAGATCGCCGGGGTTTTACTGCAATGCTCTTTGAGGTATGCCAGAGTAACGTCGTCGCAGGCGAACACGCCGTTTTTTGCGCCCGCCTCTATAGCCATATTGCATATCGTCAGACGGTCGTCCATCGTCATATACTTTACGCCGTCGCCTACGAATTCGAGCGATTTATAGAGCGCGCCCGACACGCCTATTCTGCCTATCAGGTGAAGTATAACGTCCTTGCCCGAAACGTGCGCGGCGGGCTTGCCGGTCAGTGCGACTTTGATCGCGGACGGAACTTTGAACCATGCGGTTCCGGTGAGCATACCGTAAGCCATATCCGTCGAGCCCACGCCCGTCGAGAACGCGCCGAGCGCGCCGTAAGTACAGGTATGGCTGTCCGCGCCGATAACGAGGTCGCCTGCGCCTACCAGCCCTTTTTCGGGCAGAAGCGCGTGTTCGATCCCCATTTCGCCGACGTCGAAGAAGTTTTCGATTCCTTGCTCGCGGGCGAAATTACGACAGCATTTGCATTGTTCGGCGCTTTTGATGTCCTTGTTCGGTACGAAATGGTCCATTACGAGCGCGACTTTGCTCTTGTCGAATACTTTGCCGCCGCCGTGCGCCTCGATCTCTTTGACGGCTACGGGCGAGGTGATGTCGTTTCCGAGCACGAGGTCGAGTTTTGCCGTTATGAGCTGACCCGGAACGACGGCGTCGAGTCCGGCGTGCGCGGCAAGTATTTTTTGAGATAACGTCATTGCCATATTGTCAAATCCTTAAAATGCGTTTTTATCGGTTCAGAATTTCGTTTTCATGACCGCGCCTTTGTCTGCGCTCGTCACGAGGTTCGCATATCTGAGGAGATATCCCGTCGGGTTGGAATCTACAGGCTTCAGTTTTTTCATGCGGGTTGCGATCTCTTTCGCGGGAACTTCGAGGTCGAGTTTCCCGTTCGGAATGTCGATCTTGATTTTGTCACCGTCTTTGATTATGCCGATCTTGCCGCCGACCGCGGCTTCGGGAGCCACGTGTCCTATAGCCGCGCCGCGCGTTGCGCCCGAGAACCGTCCGTCGGTAATGAGCGCGACCGAGGAGTCGAGCCCCATTCCGACGAGCGCCGAGGTGGGAGAGAGCATTTCTCGCATTCCGGGTCCGCCCTTTGGACCTTCGTAACGAATGACTACCACGTCGCCGGGCTGTATTTTTCCGCCCATAATGGCGGCGACGGCGGCTTCTTCGCCGTTAAAACATTTAGCTTTGCCTGTAAACGTCTGCATTTCCTTGCACACCGCGCTGCGCTTGACGACCGCGCCGTTTTCCGCGATGTTGCCTTTTAAGAACGCCAGCCCGCCCGTTTTGGAAATGGGCGACTCCACCGTATGTATGATCGCTTCGTCTTTGATCTCCGCGTCGGCGTATTCTTCGGCAAGCGTTTTGCCCGTGATAGTGCGCACGCCGCCGTTTATAAGCCCGTGATCGCCGAGCTGTCTGAGCACCGCCATGATTCCTCCGGCTTTGCCGAGAGCGTCCATATCGTATTCGGTCGCGGGGGAGAGTTTGCAAAGGTTGGGCGTAGACGCCGAAGCCTTTGCGAACATATCGTAAGTGAGTTCGATTCCGCACTCGCTTGCAATCGCAATGAGATGAAGCACGCTGTTGGTGGACGCGCCGATCGCGTTGTCGCAGGCGATCGCGTTCATAAACGCGCTCTGCGTGAGTATCATGCGCGGCGTTACGTCGTCCGCAACCGCTTTCATGACGTATTTTCCCGCTTCTTTTGCGAGCCGTATCCTGTCCGCGCTCGTCGCAAGCGCGGTGCCGTTGCCGGGCAGGGCGATACCGAGCGATTCGAGCAGGCAGTTCATGGAATTCGCGGTGTACATACCGCAGCACGAACCGCAGCCGGGGCAGCATTTGTTCTCCATTTCGGCGAGCTCGGCAAGACTCATTTTGCCCGCGCTCGTCGCGCCCACCGCTTCGAACATTGTGGAAAGCGACGCTTTTTTGCCGTTTACGACGCCCGCTTCCATAGGTCCGCCCGAAACGACGACGGTCGGGATGTTGACCCTGATCGCTCCCATGAGCATTCCGGGTACGATCTTATCGCAGTTGGGAACGAGCACGACGCCGTCGAACGCGTGTCCGATAAGCATCGATTCCACGCTGTCGGCAATCAGCTCGCGGGAAGGAAGCGAATATTTCATACCCGCATGACCCATGGCGATTCCGTCGCAGACGCCTATGGACGGAATGACGAACGGCGTGCCGCCCGCGGCGTAAACGCCCGCTTTGACCGCGTCCGCAACCCTGTCGAGGTGCAGATGTCCGGGGACGATCTCGCTCTTTGCCGAAATGATCGCAATGAGCGGTTTTCCGAGCTCTTCGTCCGTCATGCCGAGCGCTTTATACAGCGATCTCTGGGGCG
Source organism: uncultured Clostridia bacterium (assembly GCA_947385185.1). Classification (GTDB taxonomy): domain Bacteria; phylum Bacillota; class Clostridia; order Christensenellales; family Pumilibacteraceae; genus Protoclostridium. The sequence continues at coordinate 4,324 of CANDJX010000067.1, read as the reverse complement.
CTTTTCCGATTCCCTGCGTAAGATTTTTACCCATATTATTATCCTCACTGAAAAAATGTTGGTTTGTTACCAAGAATTATACACCAAATCCGTTCGCCCTGTCAACCCCGAGCAACCCCGCGCGGTGAATTTTGTGATGTAAATTACGAAAATTCGTTGCTTTTCACGAAATTGTTACAAATTGCATATATAAATCGCTTGACTTTGCCGCCTCGTACATATATAATTTTTCCGTTATATCTGTTTATTTTTACTAAACTTAATGTTTAGATAAAAACAGAACGTTAAGTAAATAGTTTAGTAAAATTAAACTCAAAAGTTTTTGCGCGGTTTATCCGCGAAAAAGTAGGAAAAAATATGGATATAGGCATAAAGATAAAGTCGCTAAGACTGAAAGCGGGTCTGACGCAGGAAGAGCTTGCGGACAGGTGCGAACTTACGAAAGGTTATATCAGTCAGCTCGAAAACGATCTGACCAGCCCGTCGATAAGCACGCTAGGCGATATGCTTACCGCGCTCGGAAGCACGTTCGGCGAGTTTTTCGCAGAAGAGGAAGAAATGCCTTTGCGCTACGCGCCGGAGGACTGTTTCGAAAAGATAAGCGACGGCATGACGGTGCGTTGGCTTGTGCCGTCGAATGAAAAACTGCTTATGGAGCCTATGCTCCTTACGCTCGGACCGGGCGGAGAGACCGACCGCGACGTTCCGCACGACGGCGAAGAATTCGGGTACGTGCTGGACGGAGAAATAACGGTAACGAGCGGAAACAGGAAAGAAAAGATAAAAGCGGGCGAGTCGTTCTATTACGACTGCGGCAAACCGCATCACATAGCGAACGAAAGCGGCGAACCCGCGCGCTTCGTATGGATAGTAGTGGGTGAATAATCATGGCGGAAGTCAATTACAAGAAAAAGAAAATAATCGAGATAACGAACGTGACCAAGACGTTCGGGAATATGACGGCGGTGGATAATATTTCGCTTGCCATAAACCGCGGGGAGTTCGTCACTTTGCTCGGACCTTCGGGTTGCGGTAAAACGACGCTTCTGCGCATGATAGCCGGCTTCGAACTGCCGACTTCGGGCAGGATCATGCTCGAGGGCGAGGACGTAACGAATATTCCGCCCAACCGCCGCCCTATAAATACCGTGTTCCAGAAATACGCGCTGTTTCCGCACCTCAACGTGTTCAACAACGTGGCGTTCGGGCTCAAACTGCTTAAAATTCCCGCCGGCGAAAAAACGCTTAAGGACGGAAGCAAAAAACAGTTGTTCCGCAAACTGACCAAAGCCGAAATAAAAACGAAGGTGGAGCGCGCGCTGTCCGTCGTAGGTCTTTCGGAATACGGCTACCGCAACGTTACGACGCTGTCCGGCGGTCAGCAGCAGCGTATAGCGATCGCCCGCGCGATAGTGCTCGAGCCGAAAGTGCTTCTTCTCGACGAGCCGCTCGGCGCGCTCGACCTCAAGATGCGCAAAGAAATGCAGCTCGAGCTCAAACGTATGCACAACGAACTCGGAATAACGTTCATATACGTCACGCACGACCAGGAAGAAGCGCTTACGATGTCGGATACCATCGTCGTTATAAACGACGGCGCGGTGCAGCAGGTAGGCACGCCGAAAAAGATATACGACGAACCCGCCAACGCATTCGTTGCGAACTTTATCGGCGAAAGCAATCTTCTGCCCGGCAAAATGATCTCGGATTTCCGCGTGAGTTATCTCGACGTGACCGTGGACTGTCTCGATAAAGGTTTCGCGAAGAACGAACCCGTAGACGTCGTCATCCGTCCCGAGGATATAAAACTTCTGTCCGTCGATTCGCCGAAAGCCCAGATGAAGGGCAGGATCGTTTCGTCGGTGTTCAAGGGCACTTATTACGAAATGGAAGCCGAAACGGGCGGCTATGAATTTACGGTGCAGAATACGGACGGCGTTGCCGTAGGCTCCGAGGTCGGTATGCGTGTCGAACCGGACGGCATTCACATAATGAAAAAACTCCGTTCGGTGAACGAGTTTATCGGCGAAGCTGACGGCGAAGACCTTGTATGGATGTGCAAGGGCGATTTCTCGCTCGATCTTCCCGAAGGCACGGAGAAGGGGGACAAATTAAAAGTACGCGTACCCTTCGACGGCGTCGAACTGACCGACGACGAAAACGACGGCGTGATCGGCGGCAACGTGACGCAGTCCATTTATAAGGGCACGTATTATCAGGTGCAGGTCTATACCGACACCGACGAGGACTTTTACGTCGATACCTCCGACGAATGGGACATCAACGACAGAGTGGGTATCAATCTTATCCGCGAAAAAGTGACGGTGGAAAAGTACGAGGAGGAAGAAAGCGATGACTGACGAACAACCCCCTCTCGTCGATAAATCGGCGGCGTTCGGGCGCGTAGGACGCAAACCGCAATTCAGGCGCTCGTACTTCAGTTTCCCTTACATAATAATAAACGTGATTTTCGTCGTAGTCCCGCTTTGCATACTGCTCGGCTTTGCGTTCATCGGACCCGACGATACGTTTTCGTTCGATAATTTCGCATACTTCTTTTCGCACGGCGAGAATATACTTACCATGCTCTATTCCATGGGCGTAGCCGCGCTTACGACGGTCATATGTCTTGTCGTCGCTTATCCGCTCGCGATGTGTCTTGCTTCGTCGAGGATAAACAAATCGGCGCTTCTCGTGCTCATGTTCATACTGCCCATGTGGGTGAACAGTCTGCTCCGCACTTACGCGCTTCAGAACCTTCTGATCGACCTGTTCGGAATGCAGCGCGGTTTCGGCGCGGCGCTTATCGGGCTTGTTTACGACTTCTTTCCGTTTATGCTTCTGCCGCTTTATACTTCGCTCGCGAATATGGACGGCTCGCTTACCGAAGCGGCGCACGACCTCGGCGCAGGCGCGCTGTCGACGTTCTTCCGCGTTCGCCTGCCGCTGTCCCTGCCCGGGATCATGAGCGGCGTGACGATGGTATTCATGCCCACGATGTCCACGTTTTCGGTCACAGAAATCATGGGCGGCGCGGACACGTACATGGTCGGGAGCATGATAAACGAACTCATCAACGGCGGCGATTGGGGCGGAAGCGCGGCGTTCAGCTTCATTCTGCTCATTCTCGTCGCGGGCACTATGGCGCTTTCCAATCTCATAACGAAAGGAAAGGTCGAAACCGAAGGGTTGGGAGGCGTGCTGTGATAAAAGATAAAGTGCGCCTTATCGGCAGAATTTTTATCGGGCTCATGCTCGCCCTGATGTATCTTCCAATTCTGATCCTCATAATCTTTTCGTTTTCGGGTTCGTCGGGTATCGGCGCGTGGAGCTATTTCGATTTTACGTTCGATCTTTACGGCAATCTGTTCGCAAACGAGCAGATCATGGCGGCGTTCGGCAATACTTTTCTCATAGCCGGAATTTCGAGCGTGCTCGCGACGTTCATAGGCACGATCGGCGCGGTGGGGATATACTATCTGCACCGCCGCGTGAAGCCGTTTGTCAGCGCGCTCGGTCAGATCACCGTCGTCAACGCGGACATCGTTACCGCGGTCGCGTTCATGATGTTCTTTATCGTGTGCATGAATTATCTCGACGGCTATCCCGCGCTCATAATCGCGCATACGGTCATTACGATCCCTTACGTCGTGCTGTCCGTTATGCCGAGCTTAAGCCGCATAAACCCGAATTTATACGAAGCGGGACGCGATCTCGGCGCGGGTCCCATGAGGACGCTGTTTACCGTTATGCTTCCTCAGCTCGTGCCTGGCATAGTGTCCGGACTGGTCATGGCGTTCACGCTGTCGCTCGACGATTTCGTCATCACGCTGTTCAATAAGGGAAGCGGGCTCGAAACGATTTCGACGCTCATTTATTCGTCTACCAAACACGGAATAGACCCGACGTTCCGCGCGCTCTCCACGATAATTTTCGTAGGCGTTCTCGCCGTTCTGATCGCGCTCAACGTTTATTCTTCGCGAAGAAAAAAGAAAGCCGCGTTGAATTGAATCACGGAGTTTTATCGATGAAAATATTTTTCGGTCACAAGCGAATAGCCGCATTTGTTCTCTGTCTGATATTTGCGTTTACCGTCACGGCTTTTATGACTGGGTGCGGCGACAGGACGACGGTGCTCAAAGTATACAACTGGGGCGAATATATCGCCGACGGCGTAGACAGCATGGACGTAATATCCGAGTTCGAAAGGTGGTACGAGGAAAAGACGGGCGAGCGCGTTCGCGTCGAATATTCCATGTTCGACACCAACGAAACGATGTACACGCAGATCGCGAACAAGCGCGCCGATTACGACGTAGTGTGT